>CAZRDG010000075.1:0-1306 GCA_964598775.1 uncultured Lacinutrix sp. | reverse complement strand
TTGCTTTAACACAAACAATATGAGTTCATTACCCATCATAAGCCTTAGTAAAGGCGTTCACCGAAAAGAGAAGCAAATCTTTATAGGGTTTAAGCATGATTGGGCTTTAATAAATGTTGTTAAGCATATTCCTAACGCTAAATGGAGTGCAACGCTCAAAAGTTGGTATGTAAAGAATAATCCAGAAAATTTAAGGCAGATTATGTCGGTTTTTAAAGGTCATGCTTATGTAGATACAAGCCAAATATTTAAACCTGAAACTTCAGAACAACAAAAACAACCTAAGCGCCAAGACCGAAATTTAAACGCAGAGCAACGTACATTATTAAATAATTTTTATAAGTATTTATTGGGTAAACGTTATAGCAAAAGCACTGTGCATACTTATAGTTTTTTTATGGCCGATTTTATTGTTTTTAATAAAGATAAGGTTCTAAACAAACTGACCAATAAAGATGTAGAGTTGTTTATTGAAACTGTATTTATAAAACGTAGATACTCCATTAGCACGCAACGACAATTTATAAGTGCAGTAAAGCAATTTATTATTTTTTACCCAGATACAGAAATAAGTAATTTAGCATTAACTAGGCCAAAAAAATCTAAGACATTACCAATAGTACTCTCCCAAAGTGAAGTGATAGATCTGATACGATTTACTCCAAATTTAAAACACAGAGCCATTATTGCACTCTTATATTCTTGTGGCTTGAGGATAAGTGAATTATTGAATTTAAAGCTTAGCGATATTAATATTGATAGAATGCAGCTTATTGTAAAGAATAGTAAAGGGCGAAAAGACAGGTATGTAAGTTTGGCTGAACATTTTGTGCCATTATTATCTAATTATTACCACACGTATTCGCCAAAGGTTTATTTTGTTGAGGGCCAAAATGGCAGTACCTATAGTGCAGAAAGTGTAAGGCAATTTATAAAACGTTCTTGCAAAGCTGCAAAAATAAAGAAACCTGTAACGCCGCATACCTTACGTCATAGTTATGCTACACATTTGCTTGAAAATGGTGTTGATATACGTTATATACAGGAATTATTGGGACATGCCAAGCCTGAAACCACGATGATATACACGCATGTTTCGAGGAAGGATTTGCTACAGATTTCAAATCCATTGGATGCGGCATTACAAAAGTTAAGTGAAACGGATAAAACCAATGTAAATGTTCTGTTATCCCGAAATTTTAACCGATAAAACCATATATTTGTTGGTATATAACCAGTTAGCTGTAACCAAGAAAAACGGAGGATAAAACAATTGAAATATATTTTGCTAATTTCTATTACCCTT
>CAZRDG010000074.1:0-9944 GCA_964598775.1 uncultured Lacinutrix sp. | reverse complement strand
AAATGACCATTCAGGAGTTAGGTACTATTTTTCAAACTAAAGTACCTGTAAAAATTGTGGTTTTAAATAATGATTTCTTAGGAATGGTTCGTCAGTGGCAACAGTTGTTTTTTGATAAACGATACGCATCAACAGAAATGACAAACCCAGATTTTGTGGCTATCGCAAAAGGTTACTACGTAGATGCAAAACGTGTAACCAAAAGAGACGAATTAGCTTCTGCTATTGAAGAAATGATGCAAAGTGAAAACGCCTATTTCTTAGAAGTGTGCGTGGAAAAAGAAGATAATGTATTTCCAATGGTGCCTTCGGGAGCAAGTGTTTCAGATATAAGATTAGAATAATTATGGAGAAAGAAATTATACAATTTACAGTTTCAGTCTATACTGAAAATAACATAGGATTGCTGAATAGAATTTCAGCAATTTTTCAACGTAGACATATCAATATTGAAAGTATTAATTCATCAGCTTCAGAAATTGAAGGCGTAACTCGCTGGACCATTTTAGTAAACATGACTGAAGAGCAAATGAAAAAGATAATAGGTCAAATTGAAAAGCAAGTTGAAGTCATAAAGGCTTATTATCACACCGAAGATGAAACCATTTATCAGGAGTCGTGCTTGTTTAAAATTAAATCAGACTTGCTATTTGAGGAACGTCAAATTCAAAATATTATCAAAGAGAGTAATGCTCGCATTGTTACAGTTAACAAAAAGTTTTTTGTACTAGAAAAGTCAGGGCGTAAAAACGAAATCGAACTATTATATAGAGAATTAAGTGTTTTCGGAATCATGCAATTTGTACGCTCAGGACGTATTGCTGTCACGAAAGATGAAATGAAAATAACAGAAATGCTAGCCGCATTTAATAATTAATAAAAAACTAAAAATGGCAAATTATTTTAACACCTTATCGTTAAGTCAAAAATTAGAACAATTATCTAAATGCAGATTTATGGAATCTTCAGAATTCCAGGATGGTGTTTCTGCATTAGTTGGAAAGAAAATAGTAATTGTTGGTTGTGGAGCACAAGGTTTAAATCAAGGCTTAAATATGAGAGATTCAGGTTTGGATATCTCCTATGCTTTGCGTGAACAAGCTATTGATGAAAAGCGTCAATCATACCAAAACGCAACAAGCAACGGGTTTCATGTTGGGACTTATTCAGAACTTATTCCAACAGCAGATTTAGTATTGAATTTAACGCCAGACAAACAACATTCTGATGTTGTTGATACAGTTATGCCAATGATGAAAAAAGGTGCAACATTATCATATTCTCATGGTTTTAATATTGTTGAAGAAGGCAAACAAATACGTAAAGATTTAACCGTGATTATGGTTGCTCCTAAATGTCCAGGAACCGAAGTTCGTGAAGAATATTTACGTGGTTTTGGTGTGCCAACTTTAACTGCTGTGCATCCTGAAAACGATCCAGAAGGTAAAGGTTGGGCTCAAGCTAAAGCCTATGCTGCAGCAACTGGAGGACATAAAGCAGGCGTTTTAGAGTCATCGTTTGTGGCTGAGGTAAAAAGTGATTTAATGGGAGAGCAAACCATTTTATGTGGTGTGTTGCAAACAGCTTCTATTTTGTCATTTGATAAAATGGTTGAAGAGGGTATTGATGCAAATTATGCTGCAAAACTCATTCAGTATGGTTGGGAAACTATTACAGAAGCTTTAAAACATGGTGGTATTACCAACATGATGGATCGCTTGTCTAATCCAGCAAAAATTAAAGCTTTCCAATTATCTGAAGAGCTTAAAACTATCATGAAGCCTTTGTTTGTTAAGCATATGGATGATATCATGTCTGGTCATTTTTCACAAACCATGATGGAAGACTGGGCTAATGATGACGTGAACTTATTAAAATGGAGAGCTGAAACAGGTGAAACCGCTTTTGAAAAAACAAACGCAACTTCAGAACATATCTCAGAGCAGGAATATTTTGATCATGGTGTACTCATGGTAGCCTTTGTTAGAGCTGGAGTAGAGTTAGCTTTTGATACTATGGTTGCCTCAGGAATCATTGAAGAATCAGCGTACTATGAATCGTTACACGAGTTACCATTAATAGCAAATACTGTAGCTAGAAAGAAATTATTTGAAATGAACCGTATCATTTCTGACACTGCCGAATATGGTTGCTATTTATTTGATCATGCTTGTAAGCCTTTATTGATAGATTTCATGAAAACTGTAAAAACTGATGTGATTGGTAAGCCTTTTTCTAAAACGAATGGAGTTGATAATTTAGAGTTGATTAAGGTGAATAATGCCATTAGAAATCATCCTATTGAAGCTACAGGGAAAGTATTACGTCAAGCCATGACAGAGATGAAAACCATTAAAACTGAAGCCAAAGAAGAAGTATTTGCTTAAAAATATGCAAACCACAACAACATATTTTCCAAACTTAAAAGACGTTGAAGCTGCCTCTGAAAAATTAAAAGAGGTAGTTTCACTAACGCCTTTATCCAAAAATGAACGTTACTCTAATCAATTTGAGTGCAATGTGCTTTTTAAAAGAGAAGATTTGCAACAAGTACGTTCCTATAAAATACGAGGCGCTTATAATAAAATGTCTTCGTTAAATGAAGTAGAAATTGAAAATGGAATTGTATGTGCAAGTGCTGGAAATCATGCACAAGGAGTAGCGTTATCTTGTAAGTTGCTTAAAATAAAGGGAACAATTTACATGCCTGCGCCTACACCAAGCCAGAAAATTGAACAGGTCAAAATGTTTGGCGAAAAATTTATTGAAGTGGTTTTAGTTGGCGATACTTTTGACGACGCTTATGAAGCTGCAATGTTAGAAAGTGAACGCTTAAACAAAACCTTTATTCATCCCTTTAATGACGAAAAAGTAATTGAAGGTCAGGCAACTGTTGGGTTGGAAATTTTAAAACAAGCAAAGCAGCCAGTTGACTATATTTTTATTCCTGTTGGAGGAGGAGGTTTAGCTTCTGGTTTATCTACAGTAGTAAAGCACTTATCTCCAAACACAAAAATAATTGGAGTGGAGCCTGAGGGAGCGCCTTCCATGTCAATGTCAATTAAAAAGGATAAAGTTGTAGAACTCAAAAATATTGAAAACTTTGTTGATGGTGCTGCTGTCAAAAAAGTAGGTGACAAAACATTTGAAATTTGTAAGCAGAATTTAGATGCTGTAATTACAGTTCCAGAAGGTAAAATTTGTCAAACCATATTAGAATTATATAACAAGGATGCTATTGTAGTAGAACCAGCTGGAGCCTTAAGCATTTCTGCTTTAGACCAATATGCTCAAGAAGTCAAAGGGAAAAGTGTGGTATGTCTAATTAGTGGAAGTAATAACGACATTACCAGAACACCAGAGATTAAAGAACGCGCTTTATTGCATGCTAATTTAAAGCACTATTTTATCATTAAGTTTCCACAACGAGCAGGCGCTTTAAGAGAGTTTGTGGTTGAAATTTTAGGCCCAAATGACGACATCACACATTTTGAATACACCAAGAAGGTGAACCGAGAAAATGATGTAGCTGTGGTTGGTTTAGAGTTAAAATCACCTAACGATTTACAACCTTTAATTACTAAAATGAAGCTTCATAATTTTTATGGTGATTATTTGAATAACAAACCAGATTTGTTTCAGTTTTTGGTGTAACTCTTTCTATGAAGGTAATTGGACTTTTTCTTTTAAAAAGCCAAGCTTTGTTCATATGTGCTGAACTGGCTTCAGTAACGTCGTGTATAAAAAATTGAAACATTCCATGCGCACTTTAAGTTGAATGAAAACTAAAAAAGCGCACTTCTAAAAGTGCGCTTTTTAAATCCACAAATTTAATTTCAATTAACCATCAACTTACTTTTAAATAATCGTAGATTGTCCTAAATGTATGTTCTTAAAGTTAAGGTTAGTGTCTTTGGGGTTTGAGATATAATCTTCAATAAAATCACCTACTTTACTCGTGGTTACATTATCGTATTTGGTGTTAATATCTGGAGTTGTAATATGTAATATCAGTGATTTTTCAACAGCTTTCCTTATCAATGAAGCTTCAGCATGCAATTCAAAATGTTCTAGCAACATAGCAGCTGATAAAATAGAAGCAATTGGGTTGGCAATGCCTTTACCTTTCGCCTGAGGATAGGATCCATGAATAGGTTCAAACATGGCGTACTTTTCACCAACTGATGCTGAAGCCAATAAACCAATGGAGCCACCAATAACACTAGCTTCATCACTAATAATATCGCCAAACATATTTTCAGTTAAAATCACATCAAATTGCTTAGGATTTAAAATCATTTGCATTGCAGCATTGTCAACAAACAAAAAGTCAAGTTCAACATCAGGATAGTACGTCGCAACTTCTTTAGTAACTCTTCGCCATAAGCGAGAACTCTCCAATACATTAGCTTTATCAACTAAGGTCACTTTGTGATTTCTTGCTAGTGCAGCTTTAAAAGCCAAATGTGCAATTCTCGCAATCTCATAGGTTGAGTACACACATAAATCCGAAGCTGTGTGTCCATCTTCACTTAAATATTTTTCTCCAAAATAAATGCCTCCTGTCAACTCTCTGTATATGCTAATATCTGTGCCTTTAATGATGTTTCGTTTTAAAGGAGATTTTTCTATTAACGCGTCATACGCCTTTACAGGTCTTATGTTGGCAAATAAGCCTAAAGACTTTCGCAATTGTAATAGACCTTGTTCTGGTCTTACTTTTGCCGAAGGATCATTGTCATATTTAGGATCACCAATAGCGCCAAATAAAATGGCATCGGTCGTTTCGCAAACCTTTAATGTTTTTTCGGGTAAAGGGCTACCAGTCTCATCTATCGCAATAGCGCCAACTGGTGCATAGGCAAAGGTAAAGGTATGGTCAAATTCCATTGCAATAGCTTTCAAAGCTTTAATGGCTTGATCTGTCACTTCTGGTCCAATACCATCTCCTGGTAAAACAGCAATGTTCAGTTTCATCGATTTCTTTTAATATGTTTTTTCAGCTTCAAAAGCTTCAATTTCCTCTTTTTTGCTCAATAAATAGTCGATATCATCATATCCATTTATCATGCATGTTTTTTTGTAAGCATCTATATCAAAGACTTCTGAAAACTCAGAATTTGAAATAGAGATGGTTTGATTTTCCAAATCGACCACCATTTGTGTTTCTGGTTTTGCTACAATAGTTTCTAATAATTTCTTTAAAAATCCTTCAGAGACTTGAACAGGAAGTAAACCATTATTTAAGGCATTTCCTTTAAAAATATCGGCAAAAAAGCTAGATACAATAACTTTAAAACCATAGCCCACTAATGCCCAAGCAGCATGCTCACGACTCGAACCACATCCAAAATTATCTCCAGCAACTAAAATGCTTCCTGAATATTTATAATTGTTTAAACTGAAATCCTTATTGATGTTTCCATGTTTATCAAAACGCCAATCTCTAAAGACGTTATCTCCAAATCCTTGCTTGTCAGTAGCTTTTAAAAAGCGTGCTGGAATAATTTGATCTGTATCTACATTTTCAATGGCTAACGGAATAGCTCTCGATGTTAGTGTTGTGAATTTTTCCATGTTAAGCCAATTCTAAAGTTTCTATTTCTTTTGTAATATCGACAATTTTTCCTGCTACTGCTGTTGCAGCAGCCACTAAAGGACTTGCTAAAATCGTTCTAGAGCCTTGACCTTGTCGTCCTTCAAAATTTCTGTTTGATGTTGACACACAGTACTCACCTTGAGGGATTTTATCATCGTTCATGGCTAAACAAGCTGAGCAACCTGGTTGACGTAATTGAAATCCAGCATCTTCAAAAATATCTTTTAAGCCTTCTTCAATTATTTGAGCTTCTACTTGTTTACTTCCAGGGACTAACCAAGCAGTTACATTATCTGCCTTTTGTTTTCCTTTAATAAAATTAGCAGCGACTCTAAAATCTTCAATTCTTGAATTGGTGCAACTGCCAATAAACACATAATTGATAGGTTTATTAATTAACGATTCTCCAGCTTCAAAATTCATGTATTCCAATGATTTTTTAAAAGAAGCGTTGTTATCTACAGGAATAGTTTCAGAGATTTTAATTCCCATTCCAGGATTGGTTCCGTAAGTTACCATTGGCTCAATGTCTGACGCGTCAAAGTAATATTCCTTATCAAAAACAGCATCAGCATCAGTTGGTAATGTTTTCCAATAGGCTATTTTTTGGTCAAAGGCTTCTCCTTTTGGTGCAAATTCTCGGCCTTTTATATACTCAAAAGTCGTTTCGTCTGGTGCAATCATTCCACCACGAGCTCCCATTTCAATACTCATATTGCAAACAGTCATTCGACCTTCCATACTCATATTTTCAAAGACATCTCCTGCATATTCGCAGAAATATCCTGTACCAGAATTGGTGCCTAGTTTTGAAATAATATAAAGAATGACGTCTTTTGGCAAGACGCCATTCTTTAATTTGCCATTAACCGTAACTCTTAAGCTTTTTGGTTTTGTTAGCAGTAAACATTGGCTAGCAAAAACTTGTGCCACTTGACTCGTTCCAATTCCAAAGGCTATCGTTCCAAAAGCACCATGTGTTGAGGTATGGCTATCACCACAAACCATGGTCATTCCTGGTTGTGTAATACCTAATTCTGGCGCCATCACATGAACAATGCCATTGTACTTATGGCCAAGCTCGTAAAGCGTAATATTATTTTTTTTGCAGTTTTCTGAAAGCTGTTCAAGTTGCTTTCTAGATAACTCATCCTTAATTGGTAAATCCTGATTTAAGGTAGGTGTGTTATGGTCTGCAGTAGCCACAATTTGATTTGGCCTATAAATAGGAATTCCGCGAGCTTCTAATTCGTTAAACGCTTGCGGACTTGTGACTTCGTGTATTAAATGCTTATCAATATATAAAATTTGCGGCCCATTTTGGACTGAATCTACAACATGAGCATCCCAAACTTTATCAAATAAGGTTTTTCCCATTATGCTGAAATTATTTGTTGATAAACCTTACTAGTTTCAATAATTTGATGAATATCACTATCGTTGATTTCTTTCTTTTTGTCTGCAAAGGTTAAGAAATTAGCATACACTTCATCCAATTGTAATTTGGTTAATTCATAACCAACGTTTTTAGCTCTATAGGCTAAAGCGGCACGACCACTTCTTGCAGTCAATACAATTGCTGATTCTGTTACACCAACTTCTTTTGGGTCAATAATTTCGTAAGTCTCACGATTTTTAATAACGCCATCTTGATGAATACCAGAACTATGTGCAAAGGCGTTAGCACCAACAATAGCTTTGTTTGGTTGCGTATAAATTCCCATACTATCAGATACTAATTGACTGATTCCATATAGCATTTCAGTTTGAATATTAGTGTCTAAATTAAGGTAAGGATGTTGTTTTAAAATCATCACAACTTCTTCTAATGCTGTGTTTCCTGCGCGTTCTCCAATTCCATTAATTGTACATTCAATTTGACGCGCACCATTAATCACACCTTCAATTGAATTTGCTGTCGCTAAGCCTAAATCATTATGGCAATGGCACGACAAAATCGCTTTTTCAATGCCTTTTACATTCTCTTTTAAATATTTAATTTTTGCTCCATATTCATGTGGCAAACAATACCCTGTGGTATCAGGAATATTCAGTACTGTTGCTCCAGCTTTTATGGCAGCTTCACAAACACGTGCTAAATAATCGTTATCTGTACGTCCTGCATCTTCAGCATAAAATTCTACATCTTCAACAAATGATTTTGCATAACTCACTGCTGCAGAGGCACGTTGAATGATATCTTCTCTGTTGCTTTTAAATTTGTGGATGATGTGCGAATCTGAAGTACCAATTCCAGTATGTATTCTTGGTTTTTTGGCATATTTTAATGCTTCAGCAGCCACTTTAATATCGTTTTCAACAGAGCGTGTTAAACCACAAACCGTTGCGTTTTTTATAATTTTTGCAATTTCTTCAACAGATTTAAAGTCACCAGGACTTGACACTGGAAAACCAGCTTCAATAACATCGACACCTAAGGCATCTAGCTGTTCTGCAATGACTACTTTTTGCTTTGTATTTAGTTTACAGCCAGGAACTTGTTCGCCATCTCTGAGGGTTGTATCAAAAATTTGTACTTGAGAATTTGACATTTCTTAAAATATATTTCCGTATTGTAATACGAATTTATATTTTGGTTTGTTGATTAAGCTGATTGACCAGCAATTAATTACGATGTCAAAGCTATATAGGATTGAATTAAAGCACTGAAATACAATAAGATAAATACTTAATACGAACTATGACTAAAGAGCAAAAAGATAATCTATTTGTACTGGTTAAATCGCTATCAAAATCAGAGAAGCGACAGTTTAAGCTCTACGTTGGTCGTTTAGGTGTCAATGAAGATTCAAAATTCTTGATTTTATTTAATCTATTAGATAAGATGGATGATTATGATGAGCAAGTTATTTTAAAAAAAGGAATTGTAAAAAAGCAACAACTCTCAAACTTAAAAGCACACCTTTATAAGCAAATACTAATAAGTTTAAGACTCAATCCACTGCATCAAAATATTAGAGTTCAGATTCGAGAGCAATTGGATTTTGCAACTATTTTATATCATAAAGGGCTTTATAAACAGAGCTTAAAAATTTTGGATAAGGCTAAAACGATGGCATTAAATTATGAAGAAAAAAATATTGCTTACGAGATTTTAGAACTTGAAAAAATTATTGAATCGCAATACATAACTCGAAGCATTAGTAATCGAGCAGATGAGTTAACTATCCAAGCAAAAGAACTGAATGCACAAAATATTTTAGCCAGTAAGCTATCTAATTTATCGCTACAGCTTTATGGTTTATTCTTGAAAACAGGTTATGTAAAGAACGATGAAGAATATAAACGTGTTACTAAGTATTTTAATGCGAGATTGCCAAAATATGATATCAAAGATCTAGGATTTCGTGAAAAACTCTGGTTGTATCAATCTTACTTATGGTACAGTTTTTTGGTTCAAGATTTTTTATCCTGTTATAAATACTCTAAGAAATGGGTGAATTTATTTTATGAGAACGTTGAAATGATGAAGCTCAACCCTGTATTTTTCTTAAGAGGAAATCAATATCTACTCGAAGCTTTATTTTTTATCAGACATCATGAAAAATTTAAGTCAGCGTTAAATCAGTTAGAAACTATAACAAAGGAAAAATGGTTTCCAAAAAATGATAATGTTGAGAGTTTAACCTTTTTATACGTGTATTCTAATAAATTCAACTTGCATTTTATGGAAGGGACTTTCAAGGAAGGGTTGCCTATAGTAGATGAAGTTTTAGCTGGAATAAAAAAGCACAAAAGCAGAATAGACGAGCATCATATCATGGTGTTTTACTACAAAATAGCAAGCTTGTATTTTGGTATTGGAGAAAATAAAAAATGCATTGAATTTTTAGACAAAATCATCAGTAATAAATCACTCTCGATGCGTGAAGATTTGTTGTGTTTTTCACGAGTTTTAAATCTTGTTGCTCATTATGAAGCTGGATTAGACTACAATTTAGACGCTCTTATAAAAAGCACCTATAAATTTTTAATTCGTATGGAAGATTTATATGAGGTGCAAAAAGAAATGATAAAATTTCTCAGAGGATTAGGTGATATTTTCCCACATCAATTACGTGGAGAGTTTGTAAAACTTCTTGAAAAATTGAAAACCTACGAAGACCATCCTTACGAAAGTAGAGCATTTTTGTATTTAGACATTATCTCCTGGCTTGAAAGTAAAATAGAAAATAAATCGGTAGATTCAATAATTAGAGAAAAATTTAAAGCCAAAAACGAATTAAAATAAAATAAACCAAAAAAAATTTGGTTATTAATGATTTCTTTCTGAATATTTGTGCTCACAAAGTTCAAAAACTTACTGAAATGTTATCAAGAAAGG
>CAZRDG010000073.1:0-9965 GCA_964598775.1 uncultured Lacinutrix sp. | reverse complement strand
CTTAAATATAGCACTTTGTGCCCTATTTGCTATAGCCATTGTTAGAAAAAGTATTTTATAACTCCGATTGTTCCGATAATTATAATTAGTTGAATGATGAATATTATTAAAACGGTTGTTGATATCAGAATTGCTTCTATTCTATCATTAGTATTTTTAAATATTTTGTAAATAAGCCATAAGATTACTAGATAAACTATTGGGTCAATAATTAAGGGAAATCTGAAAATTAAATAACTTAAAATACCTATTAAGGTAGCTTGTCCAATTATAAACGAACTTATAGCTAAATGTTCTATAAAATTGTATTTTCTAAAAACCAGTTTTAATGATAATCCCAGTGGAATTATACATAATACCCAAAAATATTTCAGATAAGTTCTAACGAAAAGTCCAACGTAATTACCTGCTTTTTCAAGTTCAGATTTTGCAATACTATTTTCTTCCACCAATTCTTTTGGCACCTTAAAAAAGGTTATTACAATGATATAAATGGTAATAGAGAAAATTAGAAATGAAATAGGATTGAGAATTCCTTTTCTTTTACCTAGAACATAGTCAATTGTAATTTTTCTTGGACGTAGAATTAATGCTTTTAAATTAAATAAAAAACCTTTATCCATATTTGTAATGGATGAGAATGCATCTTCAATTATTGAATTAAGAGTTATTTTTTTTATTCCATTTCTCTCGCCACAATTTGGGCAAAATTTTTCGTTGTGTTCAAAATTACAAGAGATACAATTCATTCAATTGTTTTTAAATCTAGCGTTCTTATTGGATATTTTTGCTAATGTAATAATTATGAACTTTTTTAACAGTTTATATCAGCAGTTAAACGAAGTTAGTCGTTTTTAATGACGAAGTCAATAATTTGCAACTTTCAATATCATCAGAATTTAGTTGATTATGAATTCTAATTTCAGCTAGTTAATAGTAAAAAAACATTTAAACAAACCTCATCAAATCCAAGTCATTAATTCCGCCATGGCTTGCATGAGCTACAGTAACTCCATTTTTAATAACCAATAATTGTGGAGATTCATGCATCACCTGAAATTGATACCCAACTTCGTTTGACACATCACGATAACTCAACAAATCCAGATAATAAAAGTCCAAATTTGCATCGACATCATAAGCTTCAACAAATTGGTTCATGACCATTCGGCTAATACCACAACGCGTTGAATGCTTAAAAATAACTTGTGTTTTGGTTTTAGATTTTTCTTCTATTTCATTTAATTGAGATAAAGAATTCAAATTAATCCAAGGCAATACTTTCTCTTCTTTCGGCTCAGTTGAACCACCAAATAACTTCTTGAACATATACAGTAGGTTTATGATTTATTCTTAAGTCGTATTCAATCTTAAATCTTACAAACTGACTAAAAGTCACGTTATTCCTGATTTTACAAGACATTTTGTCTTGCATTTAATCATGGTAAGGTAATTGAATTAAGCTTTTCAGAATAAAGAAAAATAACATTATGAACTTTAACAATTATACAATAAAATCGCAAGAAGCCATACAACAAGCACAACAAATTGCACAAAGTTATGGTCATCAGCAAATTGAAAACGAACACCTTTTCAAAGCCATTTTTGAAGTGGATGAAAATGTGCTTCCTTTTCTATTAAAAAAGCTGAATATTAATATTCCTGTGCTTCAACAAGCATTAAACAAACAACTGGAAAGCTTTTCTAAAGTTTCTGGAGGTGATATCATGTTATCACGTGAAGCAGGAAAAACCCTCAATGAAGCCTCAATCATTGCAAAAAAGAAGAAAGATGAATACGTTTCTATTGAGCATCTTATTTTAGCCATTTTTAAATCGAACAGCAAAATTGCTCAAATGCTAAAAGATCAAGGTGCTACCGAAAAAGCACTTACAGCAAGCATTGATGAGCTAAGAAAAGGCGATCGTGTGACTTCCCAAAGTCAGGAAGAAACCTATAATTCTTTAAGCAAATACGCTAAAAACCTAAACCAATTAGCCAAAGATGGTAAACTGGATCCTGTGATTGGTCGTGATGAAGAAATACGTAGAATTCTTCAAATTTTATCAAGACGCACCAAAAACAATCCAATTCTTGTTGGTGAACCAGGAACTGGTAAAACTGCTATTGCTGAAGGTTTAGCACATAGAATTGTAGATGGAGATATTCCTGAAAACCTTAAAGAGAAGCAAATTTTTGCTTTAGACATGGGAGCTTTAATTGCTGGCGCCAAATATAAAGGTGAGTTTGAAGAACGTTTAAAAGCAGTTATAAAAGAAGTTACCGAAAGTGAAGGCGATATTGTCCTCTTTATTGATGAAATCCACACCCTTGTTGGCGCTGGTGGTGGACAAGGTGCAATGGATGCAGCCAATATTTTAAAGCCAGCATTAGCTCGAGGTGAACTACGTGCAATTGGTGCTACAACATTAGATGAATATCAAAAGTACTTTGAAAAGGACAAAGCGCTAGAAAGACGTTTTCAAAAAGTAATGGTTGATGAACCAGATACTGAAAGTGCTATTTCAATACTTCGTGGTATTAAAGAAAAGTACGAAACACATCACAAGGTTCGTATTAAAGATGAAGCCATAATTGGTGCTGTAGAGCTATCTGAGCGTTATATCACCAACCGTTTTCTTCCAGACAAGGCGATTGATTTAATGGACGAAGCTGCTTCTAAATTGCGAATGGAAATCAACTCTAAACCAGAGGAATTGGATGTGTTGGATAGAAAGATCATGCAATTGGAAATTGAGATAGAAGCCATTAAACGTGAAAAAGATGAAGCTAAACTTAAGAACTTACGATCTGATTTGGCAAACCTAAAAGAAGAACGCAACGAAATCAATGCGAAGTGGAAAAGCGAAAAAGAAGTGGTAGATAATATCCAAACCACTAAAGCAAATATTGAAGATTTTAAGCTTGAAGCGGAAAAAGCTGAACGTGAAGGGGATTATGGTAAAGTTGCTGAGATTCGTTATGGCAAGATTAAAGAAGCACAAGAACATCTTGAAAAGCTCCAAAAAGAGTTACAGCAAAATCAAAGTGAAAGCTCATTAATAAAAGAGGAAGTTACCTATGACGATATCGCTGAAGTTGTTGCCAAATGGACTGGAATTCCTGTAACTAAAATGTTACAAAGTGAGCGTGAAAAACTTTTAAAACTAGAAGATCAGCTGCACAAGCGTGTTGTTGGTCAGGAAGAAGCTATTGAAGCCGTGAGTGATGCTGTAAGACGAAGCAGAGCTGGATTACAGAATCCGCAAAAGCCAATTGGAACTTTCCTTTTCCTTGGTACAACTGGAGTTGGTAAAACTGAATTGGCCAAAGCTTTAGCTGAATATCTATTTGATGATGAAAATGCAATGACCAGAATTGATATGAGTGAATATCAAGAACGTCATGCTGTGAGTAGATTGGTTGGCGCACCTCCAGGATATGTTGGCTATGACGAAGGTGGTCAGCTCACAGAAGCGGTAAGAAGAAAACCTTATTCGGTTGTTTTGCTAGATGAAATAGAAAAAGCGCATCCTGATACCTTTAATATTTTATTGCAAGTATTAGATGAAGGTCGACTTACAGATAACAAAGGTCGTGTGGCTGATTTTAAAAACACCATTATTATCATGACCTCAAATATGGGAAGTGATATTATACAAGAGCGTTTTGAAGCTACAAAAGATATAGAATCAGCTATGGAAGCTGCAAAAATTGATGTCCTTGCCTTGTTAAAACAAAGCGTAAGACCTGAATTTTTGAATCGAATAGACGACACAATTATGTTTACACCTTTAACCAAGGAAAATATTAAAGACATTGTAGGCTTGCAGTTGAAATCGGTTTCAAAAATGATAGCACAACAAGGCATTACATTTGATGCAACACATGAAGCCATTGAGTATTTGGCTCAAAAAGGGTACAATCCTGAGTATGGAGCACGTCCTGTAAAACGCGTTATCCAGAAAGAAGTATTAAATGCGTTGAGCAAAGAAATTCTTGCAGGAAAAGTAACAACAGACAGCATAATTCTGTTGGATGCCTTTGATGATGAACTCGTTTTTAGAAATCAAGCTGATCTTGTTGAGGAAATGTAACAATTAGATTTAAAAACAGTCTTATAGTTGGTTGGTTAGTTGAAAAGCAATACAAGTTTCAAATTTTGAAATGCGTGTTGCTTTTCCGTTTATAAAAACCTTTCCAGATACTTCAATGATAATTATCATTGTTTTAACTTTACACAACAGATACTTTTACACGTATGAAATTAAATAGATTTATAGACCACACCTTACTTAAACCAACAGCCACAAAAGAAGATATTATTCAATTGTGTAAAGACGCTAAAGACCACAAGTTCTTTTCAGTGTGTGTAAATAGTTGTTATGTAGGCCTAGCAAAAGCAGAACTAATTATCTGTAACGTAAATGTGTGTAGTGTTATTGGTTTCCCACTAGGAGCAATGAGCACCAGAGCAAAAGTTCTAGAAACTCAGCAAGCTTTAAAGGAAGGTGCAGATGAAATAGATATGGTCATTAATCTTGGATTTCTTAAAAGCAAAGATTACAATGCTGTTTGTAACGATATTGAAGCTGTAAAAAATGTGATGCCGCATAAGGTCTTAAAAGTCATATTAGAAACTTGCAATTTAAACGATGATGAAATTATAAAAGCCAGTGAATTGGCCATACAAAGTGGAGCCGATTTTATTAAAACCTCAACAGGTTTTGGTACAAGAGGTGCTACAATTAATGATGTTAAACTTATGAAAAGTGTTGCAGAGAATAGCAATGTTAAGATCAAAGCATCTGGAGGCATTAGAGATTACAAAACAGCTATGGAGTTTATCAATCTTGGTGTAGAACGCTTAGGCGTTTCATCAGGAATTGCAATAATGAATGGCGAACAAGCTGAATCAGATTACTAAAAACAAAAACTATGAGCGTACATATAGAGGCCAAAAAAGGCGACATTGCTGAAACCATATTACTACCTGGAGATCCTTTAAGAGCTAAGTGGATTGCAGAAACTTTTCTTGAAAATCCTGTTTGCTTTAATCGTGTTCGAAACATGTTTGGCTACACTGGAACTTACAATGGCAAAAAAATATCTGTTATGGGAACAGGAATGGGAGTTCCAAGCATTTCTATCTATGCTCATGAGCTGATAAATGATTATGGTGTAAAAAATCTCATCAGAGTTGGTACAGCTGGTTCCTATAACGAGGATGTAAAAATCAGAGATATTGTCATTGCAATGGCTGCCTCATCAAATTCTGGATTAAATGAATTACGATTTGGAGGTGCAGACTATGCTCCTACTGCCAGTTTTGAATTATTCATGAAGGCTGTAGATACTGCTAGAAGTAAAAACATTGAAATTAAAGCTGGTAATGTCTTTACAAGCGATGAGTTTTACGCAGATGCTTTTGAAAGCTATAAAAAATGGTCAAAATTTGGTATACTCTGTGTTGAAATGGAAGCAGCTGGTTTATATACTGTGGCAGCCAAGCACAATGTTAATGCACTTGCTATTTTAACCATTTCAGATTCTTTGGTTTCTGGCGAACGCACTACGAGCAAAGAAAGAGAAACTACCTTTAAAGGTATGATTGAAATTGCCTTAGAATTGGCTTAATTCATTTCTTGAATTAGATTTATCATTTCAATTCTTTAATTGACAAAAAATAGTTTATTTTTAAATTTCAAAAATTTAATCAATGAAACATTTCTATATATTTCTATTAGTAATTACAATATCCTTTTCATCTTGTGCTCAAGAAAAAGAAGCACAAGCATCAACAGAAACCTCAACGTTTTATTTTATTCGTCATGCTGAAAAAGATAGAACCAATATGGATGATAGAGATCCAAAGCTAAAAGAGGAAGGACTTTTAAGAGCTGCAAAATGGAGCTTGGTCTTACAACATATAAAGTTTGATGCTGTATATTCAACCGATTATAATCGTACCAAACAAACTGCACAACCTACAGCCGAAAAAAATGGATTAGAATTAACCATGTATGATCCTAGCAATCTGGATGGCAAGGCATTTTTAGAAACAAATAAAGGAAAAACAGTGCTTGTAGTAGGTCATAGTAATACAACTCCAGCGTTTGTAAATGCAGTTTTAGGTGAACAAAAGCACCAAGACATGGCTGATGATAATAATGCCAACTTATACATTGTTACAGTATCGCCTTCAGGTGAAATGAGCGATGTGGTTTTAGTTGTAGAATAAAATTATTTGGCCTCAATATTTTCAAGCTCAATCTTAGAAAGTAATTTAAGACTGCCAGATTCAAAAGCCTTATCCAAGCCTAACAAATCCATAGTTGCATCTTCCGATTTGTAATTATTGTAGTCTACAAAACGTAGACCATTTATAAATCGTTCGTTGTAAGCCTCTCTGAACCTGATGCCAACACCATCATCTTCAATATATGAATAGGCAATATAATCGGCTTTAAAGGTTCCAGCTTCTATCCAATAAATAAAAACATCTTCATAGTCTTCTCCTCCACCTTCTTGGCTAAAAGTCACTTTAATTTTATGATACAACTTATCTTTAATAGAAACTTCTCCTAAACTACTTTTATTTACGGCTGCATCATTTAATCCATAAGGTAATAATGCAAAATAATGCACTGAATTTACTGAGCTCGTATATTTTACCGCCATACTATCAGGTATTTTAGTTAATGTGTCATTGACAAAGCGCTGAAATCCATCGTTGTTTAGGACATCTTTTATAATACCTATTGAATCTTGAAATTGACGTTCGTATTGAAACTTACCTCCTTCTCTTACTGAACGATAATGTTTGTCTCTAAAGTCAAAATCAATTTCAGCATTTAAGTATTTATCACCTCCAGATACTTCAATGGTTTTATCTACAATATCTTGAGCTGACAATGGGATTTCTTTTTTACAAGAAGTAATTGTTACAAGAATGAACAAAATGTAAATTATACGCATAACAAGATTTTCAATGTCTGTCGTAAATTTACAATAATAATAACAAATTAAGGACTAATACTTCACTCTAGACTTTGTACAGGCACAGTTACTAACACCACGAAGTAAATCTAATCCTACTGTGATTACATGCGTTCCTGTGTTATAGGCCGACAAGCCATTTGTAGTGAATTGGTAAGCATATCCAAAATAGAATATTGACTGTTTAAAGCCAATCATTGGACCAATATTAAGGGGTTTAAAAAATTGATCATTAAGGAAACGATATGATATTCCTGCCCAAACATAATTTTCGTCTCTGCTAAATTTTCTGATTTTAAAATTTAAATCTGTACTTGATCGTCGGTCGCTAGCAAAAAACTGATAAAAAATAGAAGGTTCAAATTCATACTCATTCATCTTGGTGTAACCACCCAGTGTAAATCCTGAAAACACTTGAAAATTAAGGAGCAAATTCGGTTCAAAAACTCTTTCACTGTCATCAATGTTTTTCTTCAAGATATTATTGGCATTAACGCTTAAAAAGAAGTTTCTAAATCTGTACAATGCACCAACATCAAAATTACTATTATTGGTTTTTCTATCATCTGTTACATAAGGGTCAATAATTGGATTTTCATAAGTCGTATTGAAATTCTCTATATCAATTCTAAAACTATTTATGTTATATGAAAGACCTAAAGACAAATACTGCTCTGTTGGAACATCTAATATAAGGTGATGAGCAAACGAAAATTTTGCACCTTTCTGAATGGTATTACCATTCCTATCGTTATAAAATGAAAGTCCTACACCTGAACGATCTGCAATTCTAATATCTCCATAAAAAGATTGATTATCTGGAGCACCTTTTATACCAACCCATTGTGTCAACCCGTTAGCTCTAAGTTTTAAGTTATCTCCAATTCCAGCATAAGTTGGTGAGATGACGAAATTATTATCTGCCAAATGTTGCGTAAAAACAGGCAAGTTCAACTCTTGACCGTAAGTTTTAATTACAGCTAAAAGTAGTAGGTATTTAATTAATTTTCGCATTTGCTTTGTCTTTAGTTTAGGGCTTTCGTTATCTATACAGTGTAAAATGTCCAACAAAATCTCGGTTGTCATTAGCATCATTTAGTTTAACTACATACCAATAATCTCCTGAAGGAAGTTCATTACCGTTATAGGTTCCATCCCATTTTTGTCCAACACCTAAGGTTGCAATAACACGACCATAACGATCATAAATATCGAATGTTAGATTAGGATACTGTTCTGTACATCCTGGTCCCCAATCATCTTGTACTCCATCTCCATTTGGTGTAAAATAATTACTGATACAAACATCAATATGTTCCATAAAAATTGACGCAGTAGCTGTACAACCATTGGCATCAGTTACTGTAACATTGTATGTTCCAGTTTCATAAATAACGAATGTATTGGTGCTTCCATAATCTTCACCATTAAGTGTGTATAGGTATGGTTGTGATCCTCCTGTTGTTGTTGCTGTAAATTGGTTTAAACCACTTTCTTCCAATAACAATACTAATGGGTCAAAATCTGGAATATCAAAAAGTTCAGTTCTTTGTATACAACCATTTGTATGTCTTACATCAATGTAATGACCTGTTCCAGCTGGAATATCAATAAAGACATTACTTGCTTGGTAAGGACCTCCATCTAATGAATAATCTAAATCTGAAGGATCTGTTATACTAGCATCAACAGTAACTATTACAGTATTTGATGGCGCATTGTTAACACAACCAAATTCTACCTCAACTTGAGGGTCAATTAACACAGATTCTGGGAAGGTAATGTTCCATTCAGATTCGCATCCAAGAGCATCTCTAACGTAAACAACATGATCTCCTCCAGCCAATCCAATAAAATCGAATTGTGTTTGAGTAGGACCACCTGTGGTATAAGTGCCATTAATATCATCTAAGCTTACACTATATGGTAAATTTCCACCTGATATTTCAATTGTAAATTCACCATCTAAATCACCTTGACAAACCTCTGGAAGAATTGAACCTCCTACGATACTTAATGTTACAGGAATTGGGTCATCTATGGTAAAATCTATTAACACAAAACATCCTAATTCATCTTGAGCAATAGCTTGGTAAGTTCCTGGTGCAAGATCTTCGAAAATTGGCGAATCAAAAAACTGATTCAATTGAGGTGAAATCGCATATTTAATTACACCTGTTCCACCAGAAGCCGTAATTTCTAACATACCATCATTACTTCCACTACAGGTCACGTTAGTTACAGTATAATTTGCAATTAGAGGAGCAGCAGGTTCTGTAATAATAATTTGTGCACTCGTTGTTAAACAATCTCCGCTTTCAACATACACTTGATATGTTCCAGCAGGTAAATCTGTAAAAACTCCAGGACTACTTTGCGCTGGAGCTGGCAAAATATCGTTTCCTGATCCATCTTGCAATGTGTATACATAGCTACCCAATCCTCCTTGAGCAGTTGCTACGATGACTCCAGTGTTATCTCCAACACAATTAATAATTGGGTTGGTACCCACTAAATCAACTTCTAAAATAGGTAAAGGATCTATTGTTATTTCATTTGAAACATTTGCCACACATCCATTGGCATCTCTAACATAATACTGATACGTTCCTGGTGTTACAGAAAATGTGGTTGAGGTTGTAAAGGTTCCTAATATTGTTGTGAACGTTTGATCATTACTATAGGTATAAATTCCTGTACCTCCAGAAGCACTTATAGTCAATGTTGCATCTACAGTACATGTTGGTGTTGAGGCTGCGACCAAACTAGCTTCCACTTCAGTTGGTTGATCAATGACTACATTTGCTGAAATAAATTCACAATTATACCCATCTGTAACCACTACTTGATAGGTACCAGCTCCCAAATTTGAAAACACATTCGATGACTGTGGTCCAGAAGAACTTACTGTAGGTAAAAGTATATTCAATGTGAATGTGTAATTAGCACCTTGACCTCCAGTTGTT
>CAZRDG010000072.1:0-10032 GCA_964598775.1 uncultured Lacinutrix sp. | reverse complement strand
CTTATTGGATAAGGATCAGTCACTAATACTTCAGGTTTTCCATCTGGAATTAATTGGTTTGGTGTAAGTTTCTGTCTATAAACGACAAGTTCTGAACTGAAATATAAATAACCTTTATGAATTCGCATTTCGGTAGCAAATCTCCCATCGTTTGGATAATCACCAAAACGCTCAACTATATCTGCTTTGCCATCACCATTAGTATCCCTTAATGCAACATTGCCCTTATCGCCAGTGTTAATTCTTAGCTTAACATAAACATCTCCATTATTATTTACCGCTAAATGTCTGCTTTCTCCAATACTATCTACAACAACTAACGCTCCAAATCCGTCAGGCAAAAAAAGTCCACCATTATCTGAATCTGTTTTTGGAATAATTTGAGATATGTGATTCTGGCAATTAAATAAAAAAGCAAACAGAACAAGTAAATAATAGTTTTTGAATTGCATTACAGAATATTAATATCTGTTACAAATATCTTTTAATTTTTTAGAGATATAAAATAATAACTAATTATTTCTTGCAACTAGTAGCTCCAATTACTTTGAATACTTAATTAAAAAGCGCCTCATAAATAACTTGAGCAGCTACTTGGCTTCCTTCTAAAGACGGATGAAAACCATCAGATCCATAATATGAAAAATCATTTGTAGTATCAAAATGTGATTTCCAAACCTCACCTACAGGACACAAAATGTCATTATTTAATGTTGCGACTAAACGATAATTATCAATAACACCTTGAAATGTGTC
Organism: uncultured Lacinutrix sp.; assembly: GCA_964598775.1. Lineage (GTDB taxonomy): Bacteria > Bacteroidota > Bacteroidia > Flavobacteriales > Flavobacteriaceae > CAJQLB01. Next base: position 9,276 of record CAZRDG010000072.1, on the reverse strand, counting down.
ATAATAAGTAATTGAAGGCCAAACCATATAGAACGCAAGATTTGTGTAATTTTCACTACACAAATTACTTATTTTTTCTCCATACTCTAATAATAATGCTTTCCCAAAAGCTTGAGATGACGGTCCTTGTTGGACAATCACATAATTGTATGATTGGGTTTCAATGAGTGCTTGAATCTCACCATCCTCCCAATAATCAATTAAAGCATAATTTCCAAATGCCACAGATTTAACTGAAATTGATTTTCCTTTTGTTTTCCCGTAATCTTTAACAAGATTAGGTAAGTCATTTGTGTAGGTTAAACTGTTACCTATAAACAACAGTCTAAACTCTTCGGTATTTATTGGTGTTTCCTCGGTTGAAGTCTCATCATTTAGATTATCATTTTGAGCTGAACATCCAAAACATAAAAAAGAAATAAGAAAACATTTCAAAAACATCTTTTTCATAGCGTGAATTTATTATAAGATGTTATTTATGAATAAAGGTTGCTTATAACTTAAAAATAATTCAATTTAATCATTCCAATTAATTTTTTGTTTTCCTGACTTAACCATTATTCCGTAGCTAATTAGCGATTTTTCGAATGCATTGATTTCAGTATTCAATTTATTAAAATTTTCTGCCCATTCAGAAAATTCTTTTGAAGCTACTTTAAAACTCTGTTTTTGAGTTGATGTACTTGGTGAGGTTGAACTGTAAAAACTATACCTAATCCTTGATACTCTCGATGCTATAGAAGGAGGTATAAGTTCCATATTCTTGGTTATTAAATCATTTCCGTTTAGCCGAATTTCTAAATCCATTAAACTTTGTCTAATCGCTTCAACTTTTTCAATTAATTTAGGGTCACTTATCTTATTCTTAACGTCCTTTTTAATTGACTCCATTTCACTAATTGAGCTACTTAATAATTCATTACTATTACTAATAGCAACATGTAAAGACATCACTTCTTTCCTGAATTGTTCTTGCTCTTTTAAATCAGTTTTTGGGAAGGTTTTATTTTCAAGTTGTTTTACACTAAAATTCTGACTTTGTCCAAGATCTTTCCAATTACCATTTACCAACTGTGACATACTCACTTTATAAGCTCCTGGCGTCACTAAAGCGCTATTATTCTCATACCGAAGATTCCAAGCAGTACGATTAATCCCTTGGTTTGCTGAAGATTCTACTCTGGCAATCAGTTCACCATGTTCGTTTGTTATAGTAAACATAATTTCGGGATTGTCTTCTCTTTTTTCTTTGGTAAAAGCATTCCAATCCGGATAATCCACAGGCTTATTATTTGCAATTTTTTCAGCTTCTTCTTTTTGTCTTTTACCTTTTAAGGTTGCGATTCCTTCTTTTAAATAATAAGTGAATACAGCTCCAAAAGTAGGATTTGGTGATGCAAAAAAATTAGCACCAAACGATCCTCCATCTGGATTATCAATAGTATAGCTCAAAGCATCCTTAACTGGGAACAGGTGGCTTTCTTTTGAGAGATTAGTATTAGAAATATCCCTTAATGGGCTAAAATCATCCAAAATATAAAAACCTCTTCCAAATGAAGCAGCTACAAGGTCATTTTCTCTTTTCTGGATTTCCAAATCTCTTATCGCAATAGTTGGAATTCCATACTTAAATTGTATCCATTGGTTTCCCCCATCTAAACTAAAATACAAACCATATTCAGTTCCTGCAAAAAGCAAATTTTCTGCAATATGGTCTTGCAGAATTGTCCACCCAAAATCATCTGCTTTTAAGTTTGACGATATACTTTTCCATGTTTTGCCTTTATCATCACTTCTATAAAAATAAGGGTTATAATCACCATATTTATGATTATTAAACACAGCGAAAACAGTGTTTTCATTATGAGGTGATGCAAATAAATCAGATACATAAGCCAAACGCGGTACACCAGCTATGCCTTCTACTTTTCTCCAAGTATTTCCATCATCTTCTGAAACTTGAATCAATCCATCATCAGTGCCAGCATAGAGCAAACCCCTTTTAATTGGTGATTCTGCCAAGGATACAATAGTACCATAAGGAGAAGTCCAAACATTTTTAAAAATAGCATCTATGCTCCAAACTTTTCCCATCACTTCCATTTTATTTCTATCCATTTGGCGTGATAAATCAGGACTTATCTCTTGCCAAGAACTGCCATAATCTGTACTTTTGAACAACTTATTAGCAGCTAGGTAAAGTGTTTTATTGTCATACGCACTTATTAATAAAGGCGCATCCCAATTCCATTTATAAGGGGGTTCGCCTGAATTTGGCTGTGGTTGAATATCAACTTTTTCACCACTCATTTTATCATAACGAACAATGCCTGCATATTGAGACATGGAATAAACAATATTAGGATTCGTAGGATCTATACGCGTTTGAAAACCATCGCCTCCTTGCGTTACATACCAATCAGAATTCTTAATGCCAATTCGATGTGTTGTTCTGCTTGGTCCTCCAAGTGAAGCATTATCTTGTGTGCCACCATAAACATTATAAAAAGGAAAGGCATTATCAACACCTACACGATAAAACTGGGTAATTGGTAAATTATCAATAAATCGCCAATTATCGCCTTGATCCCATGATTCATAAATCCCTCCATCTCCAGCCATGAGAAGGTAATTTGGGTCATCTAGATCAAATTCTATTTCATGGTTATCAACATGAATATTATCATGGTTAATAGATTTCAAGGTCTTACCTCCATCTTCAGAAACTTTTGTAAATACTTCAACTATGTAAAGTTTATCAAATTGGTGTGGATCTGGAAATATTTCCATATAGTATTGTGCATCGCCAACCATATAATCATTCATCTTATTCCAACTGGATCCATTATCTTCAGATCTATAAAATCCTTTTGTTTTTTCAGTACCTGCAACCAATGCATAAAGAACATCTGGCTTTTGAGGCGATCGAGCTAAGCCAATTCGTCCTAGTTCGCCTTGAGGGAAACCGCCTTTTAATTTCTCCCATGTTTTACCTCCATCAACTGATTTAAATGCTCCTCCTTCCGAGCCACCTCCTACTAAAATGCCAAAATGTCTTCTTCTTTGATAAGCAGATGCAATTAGAATATCTGGATTTCTCGGATCTAGAGTGACATCAGAAATACCAGTATCATCACTAATATGCAAAACTCTTTCCCAAGTATTACCACCATCAATCGTTTTATAAAGACCTCTTTCTCCTCCAGCCTTCCAAACACTACCTTGGGAAGCAACATATACAATATCTGAGTTAGTTGGATGAATGGCTATTTTCCCTATGTGCTCTGAGGTTTTTAAGCCCATGTTTTTCCAGGAATTACCTCCATCTGTACTTTTATAAATGCCGTCTCCTTTGCTTACAGAACGTTGCGCATTATTCTCACCAGCTCCAACCCAAACAATCATTGGGTTGTTTTTATCAATTTCAACTGTACCAATAGAATAAGAGCCTTGATTATCAAAGACAGGTGTCCATGTTGTTCCGGCATTTGTAGTTTTCCAAACTCCACCTGAGGCCACAGCAACAAACCGAATACTTTTGTTTTTAGGATGAATAGCTACATCTACAACCCTTCCACTTGTTCTTGCTGGAGTCAGGTTACGAAATTTCAAACCATTAAATATCGAGGCATCAATTATTTGATTATTTAAAACTGATTTGGTGTTTTGCTTTTGGCCAAAACTATTGTAATTAAATAAAGTAATCAGTAGTACAAAAATTATTACTTTGGTCATAATTAATCTTTTAGTTAGTTTTACTAAGGTATCAAAAAATTGCGGGTAAGTAGAATAGAACTTTATAAAACAAAAAAGCATCCCAATCTTCTATAAAGAAAAAAGGAAAGCTTTCCATTGGAATACCAAATTTATTTGGTATTACTACATCTCAGATTTCTCTGAGAACAACACAACATCTTTAAACAAAAAAACCTCTTATTGGAGAGGCTTTTGTTTTGCGGTCTGGACGGGACTCGAACCCGCGACCTTCGCCGTGACAGGGCGACATTCTAACCAACTGAACTACCAGACCGTTGCATAATTGCAGGTGCAAATATACATTCCATTTTCAATACCGCAAATGTTTTTTGTCAATTTTTTACAGAATTTACATTCTACACAAATTTTTGCCTTTCAACGATGTATGTGGTAAGAATTTTATTGAAACTCTCATTGATATTGGCTTCAACATATTTTATTTGATATTGACCACATTTCAATTTAATGTCATTAAAAAATTCATTGACGGCTTTTTCGTAATTTTCCTTTATGTTTTCTGCATATAGATTGATGAAATCTCCTGTTTCAACATCAATAAAACGCTTTGGTTTGTTGTCAAAATCAAAGTTCAACTCTTTTTCTTTATCAAATACATGAAATAAAATCACATCATGTTTGTTGTATTTTAAATGCCTTAATGCATCAAAAAGTTTGTCATTATCAATATCTGGTTGAAACATATCTGTAAATAAAAATATCATGGAACGTCTATGAATATTTTCAGCTATTTGATGTAAATATTCGTAAGTATTGGTGGTTTTTTTCTTTGGTTTAGACACTGCCATGTCACTTAACTGCTCCAACAACATTCTATGATGACGTTCACTTCCTTTTTCAGGGGCATAATAATCGTAAGCATTACTATAAATACTTAGCCCAACCGCATCTCTTTGCTTTTTTAAAATATGCATTAATGAGGCTGCTGCCAAAGCTGAAAATCCGATTTTATTTAAGGAATTAATAGACAATTCATTCACTTCAGGGTAATGCATAGAGCTACTATTATCAACAATAATGTGACAACGCAGATTTGTTTCTTCATCATATCGTTTGGTAAATAATTTGTCTGTCTTCGCAAATAGTTTCCAATCTATATGACGCGTACTTTCACCTTGATTATAGATTTTATGCTCAGCAAATTCTGCTGAAAATCCATGAAATGGACTTTTATGCATGCCAGCAATAAAGCCTTCAACAACTTGTTTGGCCAGCAATTCAAGATTTTTAAACCCTGAGGTTTTATTAACTTCGTTTTGTAAGTTCATGAGTTATCTAAACTAAAAAAGGTTTGCTTATTAGGCAAACCTTTTGTGTTTTCTTTTAGATACTTTATTATAAAAGTGAATCGATAGCTTCTGTATAAGCATTTTTTGGTGCTACACCAACTTGTCTACCTACAACTTCTCCATTTTGAAACACTAACACTGTTGGTATGTTTCTTACACCATATTTTGCAGCAAATTCTTGATTTGCATCTACATCTACTTTTCCAACAACAGCTTTTCCTGCATATTCTTCACTGATTTGGTCAATGATTGGTCCAACCATTCTACAAGGTCCACACCAAGCTGCCCAGAAATCAACCATAACTGGTTTATCACTTTTTAAAACTGTTTCTTCAAACGTTGCATCTGTTATCTCTAATGCCATAATATTTTAATTTATATGAGTTTACTTCTAATTATTTTACAAAATTAGTCAAAAATTCTGCCAAAGCTTACATGTACACTATTTGTTTTACTTATTAGTTGATTGAGTGAGGTTATGATATTAATTCAACTTATAAAACACTTGCTGACTTTCCAGCTCTTCAAGTAATTCTTGTGAAATTTTCACTTTTTGTTTTCTGCTTGGCATGTTAAGTTTGATTTGCTCTTTGTTATCGTATATTACAAAATTAAGCATGTGATTACCCTGGTGCGTTTTTAACAACTCTTTTATGCCCTTTATACGATCCTTTTCAATATCCTTGATGTCAAACTGTATTGAAAGTTTCTTTGCATAAGTGTCCATAACATCATGCAGCAGTTGAAAATTATTAAACTGTATACGTGGTTCTCCCTTTTTTCCTGTATCTCTGTTTACCCAACCTTCTTTTACATAAGCTCTCACGTAGACAAAATTACTTTTCATTAAAAAATGCCTGAACTTGAGGTATTCTTCACCAAAAATTCTAAACTCGTGCGTATCTACATAATCTTCAATGGTGAATGAAGCCCAACCTTTACCTTGTTTACTGATTCTATGCTGAACGTCCGTAACAACACCTCCAAAAGTTAACTCACGATTTACATAATTTTCTAAATCTTTAAACAACGATATTGTAGCATTGCAAAAAGTGTTCATCTCTATTTTAAAATCGTCTAGTGGATGTCCAGAAATATAAATGCCAACCACTTCCTTTTCGCGAGCTAGTTTTTCCATTGTTCCCCATTCTTCACAAGGAGGGACTTCGGGTTCTGGAATCTGCACATCGCTAGATTCGCCAAATAAACTTACTTGAGCAGAATTCTCGTTTTCCTGATACTTATTGGCATAGCGAATTGTTTTTTCAAGGAAGTTTATACCATCACCTTCATCATGAAAATATTGCGCTCTGTGTGTTTCCTCGAAACAGTCAAAACCGCCAGCATTTGCGAGATTTTCAAATGCTTTTTTGTTGGCTGCTCGCAAATCAATGCGTTTTGCCATATCGAAAATAGACTTATAGTGTCCATCTTTTTTTCTATTTTCAACTATCGTTTTTACAGCTCCATGACCAACACCTTTAATGGCTCCCATTCCAAAGCGAACTGCATTATCTTGGTTTACAGAGAATTTGTAATAGGATTCATTTACATCTGGACCAAGTACCTTCAATTTCATTCGCTTACACTCTTCCATAAAAAAGGTGACTTGCTTGATGTCATTCATATTATTTGATAACACCGAAGCCATATATTCAGCAGGATAATGTGCTTTTAAATAGGCCGTTTGATAGGCTATCCAAGCATAACAAGTAGAATGAGATTTGTTGAAAGCATAACTTGCAAAAGCCTCCCAATCTTTCCAGATTTTTTCAAGCTTATCTTTGTCCATACCCTTTGCAGCAGCTTGTTCAATGAATTTAGGTTTCATTTTATCAAGAACAGCTTTCTGTTTTTTTCCCATAGCTTTACGCAAAACGTCAGCTTCACCTTTGGTAAAATCTGCCAACTTTTGCGACAATAACATTACTTGCTCTTGATAGACTGTAATACCATAGGTTTCTTTAAGATATTCTTCCATTTCTGGTAGGTCATAAGATATCTCTTCATCACCATGTTTACGCGCAATAAAGCTTGGAATATACTCCATTGGACCAGGACGATATAAAGCATTCATAGCAATAAGATCATCAAAAACCGTTGGCTTTAAATCCTTCATATGCTTCTGCATTCCTGGAGATTCATATTGAAAAATACCTACAGTTTCGCCTCTTTGGAATAGCTCGTATGTTTTTTCATCATCAATTGGGAAATTATCAGGTTCAAGTTCAATACCATGCTTGGCCTTCACAATTTTAACTGTATCCTTTATCAAGGTTAACGTCTTCAGCCCAAGGAAATCCATTTTTAATAATCCTGCATCTTCAACAACGGAGTTATCAAACTGAGTCACATATAAATCGGAATCTTTAGCAGTGGAAACTGGAACATAGTTAGTTATATCGCTTGGTGTAATAATAACTCCACAAGCATGAATTCCAGTATTTCTAACAGAGCCTTCTAAAATTCTTGCTTGGTTTACCGTTTCGGCCTCTAAGTCGTCACCATCAGCAATATTGAGTAACTGATTAACTTTTTCTAAATCTTCAGCTCTAAATTTCTTACTTAATTCCTTTTCATCAACACCGAAAATCTTGTTCAGTTTAGACATTGTTGGAATTAATTTCGCAATGCGATCCGCATCATGCAATGGTAGATCTAAAACTCTGGCTGTATCTCGAATAGAAGACTTTGCAGCCATAGTTCCATAAGTGATAATTTGCGCTACTTGGTTGGCACCATATTTATTAATAACATAATCCATGACACGACCACGACCTTCATCATCAAAATCGATATCAATATCTGGCATACTCACACGATCTGGATTTAAGAAACGCTCAAAAAGCAAATCGTACTTTAAAGGATCTATATTGGTAATCCACAAACAGTAAGCTACTACAGATCCAGCGGCAGAGCCACGTCCTGGACCAACTGAGACGTCCATGTTTCTAGCTTCTCTGATAAAATCTTCAACAATTAAGAAATATCCTGGATAGCCTGTGTTTTCTATGGTTGCAAGTTCAAAATCTATACGTTCTTGGATCTCATCTGTGATTTCTCCATAGCGTTTTTTTGCACCTTCATAAGTAATATGTTTTAGATATGCATTTTCGCCTCGTTTACCTCCATCAATTAAATCTTGTTCGTCTTTAAATTCATCTGGAATATTAAATTCGGGCAATAATACATCTCTCGCCAATTCATAAGCTTCAACTTTATCTACAACCTCCTGAATATTGATAATGGCATCAGGTACATCTTGAAATAAAGCTTTCATTTCATCAGAAGACTTAAAATAGTATTCCTGATTGGGCAAACCATATCGATAGCCACGACCTCTGCCAATTGGAGTGCCTTGTTTTTCTCCGTCTTTGACACATAACAAAATATCATGTGCATTGGCATCTTCCTTTTCACAATAATAATTATTATTAGTCGCTACTAACTTGACATCATGTGTTTTGGCAAAGTCCTTTAACACCATATTTACACGTCGTTCATCTTCTTGATTGTGCTGCATGATTTCCAAATAGAAATCATCTTTAAACTGTTCTTTCCACCAGATAAGAGCTTCTTCAGCTTGTTTCTCCCCAACATTAAGAATTTTACTCGACACTTCACCATAAAGGTTTCCAGACAGAACAATGATATCTTCTTTATATTTCTCAACGACAGTTTTATCAATTCTTGGTACATAATAAAAACCATCAGTGTAAGCAATAGACGCCATTTTTACCAAATTCTGATATCCATTTTTATTTTTGGCAAGCATTACTATTTGGTAACCGTAATCCTTATGGGACTTGTTTAAATGATCTTCACAAACAAAAAATTCGCAGCCAATTATTGGTTTAATTTCTTGACCAACAGGTGACTCTCCATTTTCAAGAGCCTCTTCATTTTTCTCCTTAATAATTCTGTTATGATTCTTTACTTCTTTTACAAAGTGAAACGCTCCCATCATATTAGCATGATCTGTTAATGCTACAGCATTCATGTTGTGCTTTGCAGTAGAGGCTACTAAATCTCTTATGCTTATAGTGGATTGTAATACGGAAAACTGAGAATGGTTATGTAAATGAACAAAATTAACCTTCTCTAATTCGGAGGCATCAACAGAAGATTCTTGAACATCAATCTCCTGAATTTCCTGCAGTTGCTCATGAATTTTAGCTGATGCTTTTTTGAGATTGATATGCTTTAATCCAAT
>CAZRDG010000071.1:0-10124 GCA_964598775.1 uncultured Lacinutrix sp. | reverse complement strand
CTACTATCATCACTACTGTTACTATCATCTGTAACAGACCAAGTTCCTGTTAATGTATTTGAGCCATTAGTAGCCACTAATGAACCATCAGAATTAAATGTAAAGTCATACCCATTGAAATCAGAAGTTTCATTTTGTCCTGAATCATTAAAGTTTGTGATTCTCCATGTGCCTGATTCTGCGGTATTTTCAATTTGTGCAATTTCCTGACTATTGTCGTTTGTACTTCCATCATCGTCATCAGTTGAACACATTGATGACATTAAAGAGAAACTTAACATTAATAAAAATCCGAGATTAAATACTTTTTTCATAATTATTTGTTTTAAAATATTTGATTATAGTTTTTGTAATGTGAGTATGTCTGTACCTCCGTTTCCACCACTAACATCTTGAATGACAACTTCGGTTGCTGAAACTGAAATAACATCCCAGTCATCGTCGTTAAATTCTTCAAAGGGCATATCTGTACCAAAATTTAAAGTCATTTGATTACCAGAACTAAAGACCATCCAATTACCATTATTAGTATTTGTGCCGTTTGAGGCAGAAACAGTACCATTTGCATCAAAGTTTAATTCGTAACCATTATAATTGGCTGTTTGGTCATCAGCATCTTCTGTATAAGAGGCAACTATCCATAAACCATCTGTTAAAATAGTTTCTAAATCATCATTTCCATTACCACCATCAAACGGTGTTCTTTCAAAGGTTAAGAAGTCTTCCGAACCATCTCCGCCACTTATATCTTTTAGTCTGATAATGTCATTAGTAACTTCAAGAACATCCCAATCATCAGCTAATTCATCTAATGGAATACCTGTCCCAAAGTTTAGGTTTAGACCAAGTTCAGTATCATCTCCTGATGTTGTTGACCATGAGCCATTAGTAGTACCACTCATATCAATTGCAGTAGCTGTATTGTCTGATGCAAAATTGAAAGTATAGTCTGCGAAATCTGCGGTTTCATCGGTATCGTCAAAGAAGTACGTTACATACCAATCACCATTAGTAAGAGCGTTCACTAATGCGGTATCATCAATACCTCCACCGCCATTTACACAATCACTTTCAAAACGCAGCCTATCATCACCTAACCTGAGATCTACTTTTACTTCTCCAGGTTCTTGTTGTATTTCATGTAAGTTCCAGGTGTCATTAAAATCTGATAAACCTGTAACATTTACTTCTACCGAAATATTATTACCTGCACCAGAAGCCTCCCATGTACCATTAAAAGTGTTTGAACCTTGGGTTACTAGAATTGTTCCATCACTATTGAATTCAAATACATAACCTACATAGTTGTCTTCTAAATCATTGTCGTTACGCTCTAGTTTATCAACTGTCCATTCAGCACAATCTGCAAAAACAGTATCTAAGTCATTAGTTGAACAGTTGTCACAATCATCATCATCAAAATCATTATCATCATCTTCGTCACAACTATCGTCGGCTATTTCAATAGCGTTTTCTAGCTCCTGAATAGAATTTATAGTTTGTGTTGTTCCATCTGCCAATATTACAGTAATTGGGAAGTTTATTGTTACTGCTGCAAACTCATCTAAATCATCAATAAAATCATACATATCATTATCGTTATTGATGGTAATTGAATTGATTAAATCATTGTTTTCATCAAAAACAGAGGCTGTAATTGGATATTGAAAATCGATACATTCTATGTCATCATCATCTTCGTTTTCGCCTACACAATTCGCTGTAAGTGCTGCTAATTCAGAATCAGAATTAACTACAACAGTCGAAAAATCTGCAAGAATTACAGTTATTGGATATGAAATAACAATGGTGTCAACATCTTCATCAAACAAATCAATAATATCTTCAATGTCCTCATAACCATCGTCATCGTTAATTTCAAGCTCAATGCCATTGACTGTAACAGTTACTGGAAGTTGAACACTTAAACAACTCGCATTATCTATAATGTTATCAGGAGAACCATCATTAGATGCAGTTCTACTCATTAAATTTGCTATTGTTGAGTTGGCTTCGATTGTTTCTTCAACAGGTGGGTCAATCGCTAAATCATCTTCGGTTCTACAGGATGTCATAGTAAGTAAAACTCCTATGGCTAGTAGTAAAATTGGTTTCAATGTCTTCATAATGAAATGGGTGTTTTTTAATCTTTAAGTTCGTTTTTTAATTGGCTCTTTATTCTTAAAACAACCTTCTTCAAAATTGTCCCAAAAATATTATGTTAAAAATGAAAACCATAGCCAAAAAACATAGATTGCAAGCCAATAAGGCTCATGGACGCCATAAAAATACCAAACATTATAAATATAAACGGTAAATGTGCTACAGTTCTTGCAATTCTAGATTTCCATCCGAATTTGTGAAAAATTGGCATGAGAATAAATGCTATACATAGTCCTAAAAAAGATATTTGAAACATTTTAAAACATGCTATTGCAAAAATGAGACCTATTAAAAACTCTAAGCCCTGCACTACATAATTATCAGGATGACTCTTGTCAATAAACTTTTGCCAAGAATTTTTAAAACCTTGTAGAAAATTTCTTGACTTAGTTGATTTGCTGTTACTTAAACTTGATTGATTTTTATCTCCTGTAACTAAAAATATTGCTTTACCAGAAATAAGATATGAGATTACACCTATAGCAGATAAAGGGCCTAATGCAGCATAAGCTGCTGTACTATGACTTATAAAATGCAAAAGTTTTCTAGGTGTTTTTCTTAACCCAATTACAAAGCAAAGTACTGGAGCAAAAAAGGTCATTAATGTTATAAAAAAGAAGTCAATACTATAAATAGACTCAAATCCTTCACTTAATAAATAAACTGAAAATGTTGCAGTTTTGTCAGCAAACTCAAGCGTTAAGTCTTGTGAAGCTCCAAAGTAATAGGGTAACATTAAGTTAGCTACAACCATAAAAAATAGATAAACTAATGTTAATGGAAGGTTGAGTGTTGGAAAAAGAATATCCAGTTTTTCAGTCCAAGTAATGTTTTTCGCTTTTACAAGCCATTTAAATTTTGTTACTAAAAACTCACAAGTACCACGAGTCCATTTCATATGCCTTATTCTAAATGAACGCATATCCTCAGGAAAATCTTCTAAACAAATAACATCTTCAACAAATCTTCCTCTGTACCCTTTCTCTCTAGCATGTATGGCGAAGCCTAAATCTTCACTAACGATATGAGGGAATCCTCCTATTTCATGCCAACATTTTGTTCTTATTAATGCGCCATGCCCTAAAAACATAACAAACCCATAATCATTTCTAAAAGGTTGATAATATTTCCAATGGATGTCAACTCCAATACCCAATGATTTTGACAAAGCACTATCATCGTTAATATTTGCACGATGGTTTGCCTGAACAAAACCACATTTATCATCAGCTTCGATAACATTGACAAGCTTTTTCAAAAAGTCTTTTGGTAAAATCTCATCTGCATCAGCGATTGCAAAATAAGGTTCTGTAATGTAATGCTCTAGGGCATTATTCATATTGCCAGCCTTAAAGCCCTCTCGATTATCTCGCCTAATGACTTGTACTCTCCCAGGGTAATTACTTGCATACAAATCTATTGTTTGTTTTATAGTCTCATCTGAGCTATCGTCGAGAATATAAACCTTATAATTATTATAGTCTTGGTCTATACAAGAATGTACAGATTCTTCAATAAAATCATTACATGTGGTATAAAGAATAGCCACTTCTGGTTCGTAATCTAATTCTAAATTAACAAGTTCTTTTTCTGGTTTTTTACTAAATTTCTTATAGATAAAAACAAAGCATATGATACCAATATTATAGAAGCCATATAGCCAAGCAAAACAAATAAAGGAAATAAATAGTAGCATTGTAATATAGCTTGGTATACTATAAGCCATATCAAGAAGACCTATTAATCTCGGACCAAACCAAACCAACGACAAGAGCCATGCAGAAAATACACTAATATACAAATATGGGCTTGGGGCTTTAGAAATCATGCCTGTATTATCAACGTATTTTGCTGGTAAGTTTAAAAGTTGTCCTTTTTCCTTATAAAATTTATGTGTAAACGAAATACTTTTCATGATTTTAGAATTTTTGGTTTAAACCGATAGACACAACTGTAATTTCATTTCTAAACCCTTTATCGTAATTAAAAAAGGCATTACCCTTAAGGTTTCCATAAATAGGAAATATCAAATGTGAGAAACCCCCACTAAATTGGTCTAAGCTTTCTTGAGGTGTTTTATATATATCGTAGTATATACCAAAATTTAGTTCAATTTTCTTATATCTCATTTTTGGGATAACAAGAAATCTTTCATTAGAGGTTTTATTAAATGTTAAGTTTTCAGAATGGAACAAACCGGATTCCAGCCTCAGCCATTTATTCACTTTTGCATCAACAAAAGCACCAAACGTAAATAGATTATCATCTTGCCTTATATCATATTGCGTCACGATTTTCCCCAATAATTTATCTGAAAAGAAATACCCATTCTCCATGTTAAACATGTTTTGATCACTTTGCTCAATCATAAATCTCCTACCCAATTCAATTTTAGTAAACCATTTTTTTGACCAATCATGTTTCGCACCAACACCAACCATTGGAACACTTCTATTGCTATTGGCAAAAAAGTTATTATCAAATGTCAAAGCGTTATCATAGTAGGCGAACACGAGATTCTTGTTGTCAATTTCATATTTAGCATCAAAGCGTCGTAACCCATTTTCATCGGAGAGTTCGCTAAAAGTTGCACCATACCAAACAGCCAATTCAAGGTTTATTAAGCGGTTATTATAACGAGAATTACTGTTGGCACTCTTATTAATTTCTTCTTTTGAAGATTTATTAATTTTATTAGTGTTGTTATTTTCGACTAGGTCCTCAAACGTAGTATAATCGTTTAATTGGCAATGAGCATTAAAGGAAGTAAGCCCAAAAATCAGGCAGCACATTATGTATAATTTCTTTTTGTTTTTAGTTTTCATAATTAAATGTTTTATTTAGCTTTCAAACCATGTTTGAAACTGATTAATTAATTCTGCTGGTATTTTAAATGTATCCTTGAATTTATTTTTTGATACCATCTCTAAACTCTCAGTTGTTAGTTCTTTGATAACAAAATCTTCTTTGCAAAAAATGCTTTCAGAATTGACTTGGAAGTATATAGACTCATCTAAATCTATAGGAAGTTGACTTAAAGATTTAATGTCTAGTGGTAACTTAAGACCGCCTTTATCAACTATAAAAAAAACACCTTCTGTTTTGTATATATAGGCAATATTGATAGGGAAAACATGGTAAACTTTTTTGCCGAATTTTATATCGATTGAGATTACATTGTCCTGAGTGGAATAATAGTTGTCAGATTGGAGATTGGTTAGACGAGTCATAAACGAGGGTTTATTCTTAAAACAACTTAGATTTTAATTGTCCCAAGAAATTTTTAAAAGTTTCTATTAATTCTTAATTCTAGCATTTTTAAATCAAGTATTGTCGATTTCAAATTATTAAGTCTGTCATTAGCTTGTTTATATCTATAAATATTGATGGGACTATAATCATCTTCAAGTGTTTTCTCTAACATCTTTATCTTCTTCTTACATCGAAATAATTCTTCTCCTTTCATCAAAATGATTGATTTTATAATTTTTGCTGTTCTATTTACAGAAGGTGGTTTCATTCTATATTGTTAATATTAATGCTGATTAAGTAGCTAAAGTTTTTATATTTAAGACAACTCAAGCCAAAATTATCCCAATTAATTCTAGTCAATATTTTTTTCTATCTTTCCTTCATTAAATAAAAAAAATTGCCAAAATCACTACACCAAAACATCTGCGATAAAATTCGCTTTTCAAAACTTTATGAAAAGTATGCACAGTCGTTGAGTAATATTCTTTTTTATAAGTATGGTGAATTATTAAACCCTTCTGATAAGGTACAAGAGGCGTTTATTAAGCTGTGGGAGAATTGTGCCAAAATAAAACCAGAGGCGGTAAAATCCTATTTATACACCACAGCAAATAATATGATGCTCAATGAAGTAAAACATCAAAAAGTAGTATTAAAGTATCAACAAGTAAAACCAAAGGACTATACTAATGAGTCTCCAGAATTTGTATTGCGTAAAAAAGAATTTTTAAAACGCTTTGAACGGGTTTTATCAGAATTAAAAGAAGAAGAACGTGTGGCATTCTTGTTAAACAAGGTGGATGGTAAAACGCATAAAGAAGTTGCAGAAGTTTTAGGCATCACAAAAAAAGTGGCTGAACACAGAATTTATGCAGCTTTAAACAAACTTAAAGACAACCTTGAAGAACTAAATTGAAAATAATTTTGGGACAATTATGTTTTGAGTTGTTTTAAAAATATAACAGCTGGTTATGAACAAAGAGCAATTAGTAATAAAATGGTTAAATAATGACCTTACAGAGGAAGAGTCAAAAGCTTTCAATGCATTGGAAGATGCCGACCTCTATAAGGAAATTATTGAAGAAGCTCAAAGGTTTAATGGTAGTACACATGCCAAAGTTGAATCTTTTGATACATTGGATGAGAAACTAGTTTCCAAAAACAACAATTCTATCAATTGGGTAAAAGTTGTATCTAGTATAGCTGCAATTTTTATTGTTGGTTTTGCACTCTTTACATTTTTAAATAAAGACCAAATTAGCTCTTATCAGACCACTTTAGCCCAAAATGAAGTCATTACCTTGCCTGACAACTCAATTGTTAATCTCAACGAACTATCCGAGCTACAATACAATAATTCCAAATGGAATTCTAATAGATCATTGGATTTAACTGGAGAAGCTTTTTTCGATGTAGAAAAAGGAAAACGATTTGATGTTAATACGCCTTTTGGTATAGTAAGCGTTCTTGGTACAGAATTTAATGTAATGTCGAGAGATAGTATTTTTAAAGTCTCATGTTATGAAGGTTTGGTGCAAGTTGCATTTGATGATGAGAATGTTAAGTTACCTGCTGGAACAGAGTTTATCTTATCATCAGGAAAAGGTTCTAAATCTAAAATTACAATAGCAGAGCCACATTGGTTAAAAAACATGAGTGTTTTTGAAAACGCTTCATTTGAAGATGTTATCATAGAACTCGAAAAACAGTATAATATTAAAGTTCAGCATCCATCTGATTTGAATATTCAGTTTACAGGTGCTTTTGAACATGATAATCTTGAAAACGCCCTAAAATCAATCTCTAAGCCCTTTAATTTGACCTATATAATCGACACAAACAAGGTCATTATCACGAATGGGGAGAACTAGATTTTACATATTTCTGTTATTAAGTGTCT
Organism: uncultured Lacinutrix sp.; assembly: GCA_964598775.1. GTDB lineage: Bacteria > Bacteroidota > Bacteroidia > Flavobacteriales > Flavobacteriaceae > CAJQLB01. The sequence goes on along the minus strand of CAZRDG010000071.1, from coordinate 2,809 downwards.
TTCCACTATATCAAATATTAGGACAAAATTCTGAACAGGGCGTACCTATTTCTAAAGTTCTTGAAGAAATTTCACAAGCACACTCAATCACTTTTAATTATGAAAGTAGTCTTCTAAAAGATATTGTTGTAGAACCTATACCAAAGGATTTAAAACTATCAGCTAAAATTAAGAGTCTTGAAAATCAAACTAACCTAGTCTTTGAGAGGGTCAGTAATATAGTATATACTATTTCTAAAGCGATTCAGTTATGTGGTTATATTATAGATTCTGAATCACAAAGTCCACTCGTTTCAGCAACGGTAACCAATAAGTTTGCTTATGCTGTAACTGATGATAAGGGTTATTTTAAAATTGAACTCAAATCTTTAAATGAAGTATTGACCATTAGGCATATTGGATTCAAAACCATAGAACGTCAATTGAAATACTTCAATTTAGAAGCCTGTTCAACGGTAGCAATGTTTGCTCAACAAGAGGTCATAGCACCTGTACTTATTGAAACGTATTTGGTTCGTGGAATTGACAAAAGACAAGACTGGACAACATCCATTGATTATAAAAAGTTTAGTCTGTTACCTGGCCTTATTGAGTCTGATGTTTTGCAAACTGTTCAAGCACTACCTAGTGTTTTGAGTGTTGATGAAACGGTTTCAAACATCAATATTCGAGGAGGCTCTAATGACCAGAATTTAATGCTTTGGGATGATATAAAAATGTATCAAACAGGACACTTCTTTGGTCTCATATCAAGTTTTAACCCTCTTATAACACAAACTGCTAATGTAATTAATAATGGTTCGGATGTAGCATTGACAGATGGTGTTTCAGGAACAATTCACATGCAAACAGGCAAACAAATTGATTCAAAATTTAATGGTGTTTTTGGACTTAACTTCTTAAATGCGGAGTTATTTTCAAACATACCAATAGGAAACAAATCATCATTGCAAATAGCTTCAAGAAAGTCATTAGATGATTTTGTCAGAACACCAACTTACGATGTCTATTTTGAAAGAGTAATTCAAGAAACGGAAGCAGACAATAATGTTTCCAACGTTACTAATTCTAACCAAGAGTTTGATTTTTATGATGCCTCTTTAAGATGGTTATATCAGCCAACAGACAAAGATTTTTTAAGGCTAAACTTTATTTTGATTAACAACGATTTAGGCTTTAACGAAACTGCCGACGTTAATGGAATTTCACAATCAAGAAGAAGCGGTATTTCTCAAAATACTCTTGCTATTGGACTAAACTATAAAAGACAATGGAATGAAAAGTTGTCCTCAACCATTAACATCTATGATAATGAGTATAAGCTCGAAGCTCTTAACGCAGATGTTTTAAATAATCAGCTTCAGTTACAAGAAAACATTGTTTCTGAAACAAGTGTTCAATTGAATAACTTATATGAGGAAAATAGATGGCGTTTTAATCTTGGCTATCAATATACAGAAACGGAAGTTATTAATTTAAACGATATTGATTTACCACGTTTTGTGAGACGTGATGAAGAAATATTGAGAGAACATGCAGTCTTCGGTCAAGCTTTGTATAAAAGTCCAAATAATGACTTTTCAGTTAGAGGTGGTGTAAGAGCGAACTATCTAACTCGTTTTGAAAAATTGATAGTTGAACCTAGATTAAGCGTTAGAAAATCAATAGGTGAACATTTTGAAATTGAGACACAAGGAGAATTTAAACACCAAAGCACTTCACAAATCGTCAATTTCCAAAATGACTTTTTAGGAATTGAAAAGAGACGATGGCAGTTAACTGATAACGATAGTATTCCTGTGTTACAAAGTAAACAAGCTTCATTTGGAATACTTTATAAGAATAACGGTTGGCTTTTAGATGCCAAAGGCTATTACAAAACAGTTGATGGAATAACCACCCAAAGTCAGAGCTTTACCACTAAATACGAGTTTGCAAAAGAAAAAGGAAGTTATGATGTCTATGGATTTGAGTTTCTCTGCCGAAAAACTTTTGGTAACTTCAATAGTTGGTTAAGCTATTCTTATATGGATAATATTTACTCATTTGAAGCTCTTGAAGATATTAAGTTTCCGAGCAACTTTGATATAACACATTCTGTAACTTTGGGTACAACGTTTAGTCATAAATATTGGAATGTCTCAGCAGGATTAAATTACCGAACAGGAAACCCAACTACTATACCGTTAGTGGGTAATGAGATTGTAGATGATGATGTAAATTTTGATGAAGGTAATGGTCAAAGATTAATTGATTATATGAGAATTGATGCTTCAGCTATTTACAAATTCAAAATAAGTAACACATTTCGGTCAGAAATTGGTGCATCAGTTTGGAACATCTCTAACAAGCAAAATGTTATTAATGCCTTTTACAGGGTCAATGAAAGTGATGGAGTAAATAAGTTTTCAAGATTTTCTCTGGGTTTAACAACAAATGCTGTAATTAGACTTCTCTTTTAATAACAATGAATTAAGTTAGAAAAAAAATTAATTTATATTAACATTCCATACACTTTTTCTCCACCAGCTTAAGCCAACACAAAAAGAGTATTCCATTAGATAGTAAAAGAAACATTCTGCAAGAAAACTTTTGAAAAACTTTAGTACTATCAAAGAATATTTTAGAACACGGAATTAAGATTATAGAATAATAAAGTCTAATTTAAAATAGATTTTAAGGGACAATCACAAAATTAGAACTAAAAATACTGTGTACAACAATGTATATAATCCATTGCTAATGAAGGCTTATTTACGAAAATCCTCGCGGATTTTCTATTCGGTTTTTATTTGCTAAATTACGTGCT
>CAZRDG010000070.1:0-10128 GCA_964598775.1 uncultured Lacinutrix sp. | reverse complement strand
ACTACTATTTTATTAGTTGATAATTCCAAAAAATCATAAGTATATAAATTATTTCTTAGGGTACTGTTCTCGTCAAATTTGATATACGGATCTAAAAATTCGGATTGATTAACCTTAGTATTCAGTTCTGCAAATATGTTAGTCGTATTGTAATGAGTTCTTAAATAATCTGCAATATTATTTCTTATAGATTTATTATAAATGAGATACAATTTGCCAGAACTTTTCATTTCTTCATAGCTTGTAATTTCAGGTAGTTGTCTGTTCAATCTGAAATAGTTTCCAATCGCAAAATCAAGTGTTTTAAGATTTGTTGCATTTGCTTTACCAGTATCTAAAATAGCTGTGGCTTTATTAATTTCTGTTTTAACAATTTTTGCCCAATTCATGTCAGCTTCTAAAGAAGAAATTACAACCTGTAAATCATTGATAAGTTGCTGATGATAAAAAATTGATTGATTTTTTTCTTTTCTGTTTTCATTCCAATTATTAATACTTAACGCTATCAAAATTCCGATTACAACCAGAATAATTTCTCCGACAGCATATTTTAAATACTTACCAGTTTTATTTTTTTCCATAAGGTCGTAGCGAATTTTTCTAAAGAATTTTATCATTGGTTAGCGGTTTCTGATAATGAAGCACAACGTTCCGTGTATGGTGTCGTAGCATCCCGTAGGGTGCTATGCACTATACACATTGTTGTATGCCGTTTTTATTTTATTCATTTCGTTTTCAGCGTTGGCAAAGACAAACTCTTTTGCAATTTTTGGTTGCAGCGTTGGCTGGTGCGAATTGCAAATGTGTATGGCTTTAAGCGTTGGCATTTTCAGTCAGTTTGTTTAATTCCTTTTTCTTTCTCTCTACATACAAAACCACGTCTTTTATTACGAGTTTCTTAATAGCAGAAGTTAGATTTCCCATTAATTCATAATCAGGTTTTCCATTTTTGATAGGTAATTGAATGTGTTTTTCCTTTACAACATTCCATCCTCCCAATTTATTTTTGTACGAGTATATGGGTAAATCAGTCACTTTGTTAATACATTGAACAGCAAATAAATACTGATGCGGAAGCAGTTTAACGTCATCTAAAATCCATTGAATTGCATAAGCATCTGACAATACTGTAAATTCATTAGATTGAAAGTAAGCCCGATAAATATCACTATTTGAAGGTACAGAAATCACATTCTTTAAAACAGTTGCTCCATCTCTAGAGGCATAATAGTTTAAACCTTGGTTGTTGAAACTAGAGGTAAGGCAGGGAAGTGTTTGATTTCCTGTCGATTGATTTGGTAAATCTTTCGCTTTATAAGGCAACTTGTTTGTCTTTATTCTTTCAAATAATTTGCCTAGTTGAAATTCTCCCCATACAATGTTATCATATTCACGAATAGTTTTTTGCTCTTTGTCAGTTAATACATAATCACTCAAACCTGTATCTAATAAAAAAGAATCAAATTCTGATATACGTTCAGATTCAAGTTCAGACATATAGCTTTCTATAAAGTTGAAATCTATCTCATTATTCTTTATAGGAACTGCGATAGTATGATTTTTTATATCAGGTAATTTATATCCACCTTGTTGACCATCATATAGGGAAACAAACTTTTGAACACTTGCTATGAAAAAGTAAGCGATTCTTTCATTCCATTTTTTGATAATTGGCTTAGGTGTAAGTTTGTTTATGTTTTGTGAACAATAATATGGTTCCGTTTGAAACTTTACATACTTGTAATTACCTATTACAGTAGCAGTAATAGTGTAAGGTTTATTGGGTTCAAAATCTCTTTTTTCAATTTTACCTTGAATCCCATTATTCTCAAAAGTTCTACCAACGAAATTAATACCTGTTTTAGTAAAATCAATTGCATTACTATCTAATGATTTTGTACCAACAATCTCAAACAAATCGCCTAATTTGTATGTTCCCCACTCAACTTTATCTAATTTTTTGTTAAGTGGGGCAACTACTTTCCCAAGCTGGTACTTTGATTTTTTAAAATATTACTTACTTCCCAAGTCAAATAATCAGTAACAGTTGTTTTAAAATCTTCTAATGTTGGTTTTGTATCAATTGGTGTTGATTGATTCCAATCCTCACCATTATTAGGGTCTATGTGACCTTCGTAATATTCCCTTTCTGTGAAAATATTGAGTTTACTCTTACCAAAACGAACCAAGTCCACCACTTCTTGGTATCGTTCTTTGGCACGGTCAGTATCTTTTAAATTATTGATGGCTTTTTTTCTATTTGCTCTACTATATCCATCATTTGAGAAGTCAATGAACTTAACCATTTCATCTTTATGATGTTTTTCATTTACTTTAAAAACGTAAATATTTGTTTGGACACTTGACTTCCCTATAAACAAATCAATAGGCATTTTGATACTTGCTAAAAGCGTGTGTTTGGAAAGAATTCTTTTATTGTAGTCAATTGCTTTCCCTTGTCCTGCTGAATTTTGAATGATTATTGCTGCGTAACCTTTATTCATCATATCTAAAGCCTTTTCAACAAAATTCATCCCATTTCCTGAAGCTGAATATGGTGGATTTAATATAAAAGCATCTGCTGGGAACTTAGTATCTGTTTTTCCAAATCCATACTTACCGTCAAAATCTTTTATTGAGTCTGTGTTCAAAATGTTAGAACTTCCGTCACCCATCAAAATCATATTGAGAATTGCCAACATATAAACACTTGAAAGCAATTCTAAACCAAGTAATTGTTCGGCTTTTATTAGAACTTCCTTTTTCGTGAGTTCATCTGGTGACTGAATGGTGTTTTTTGCATCAATGAGCATTTCGTTCATTGCCGCGACCAATAAACCAGCTGAGCCCGTTGCAAAATCCCACACATAACTGTCTTTATTTACTCTTGCTAATTTAACTAAGAGTGAAGCAACATAAGAAGGTGTTAGTACAACGTCATTCAACTTGTCTTGCGAAAAACCTAACCAACCATACATTTCGTTAAATAGTTTTCCTGTAAAATCGGTAGTCAATCCAATTTTATAGTAAATGCCTAAATCATCTACAATTTTTCCAAATACTCTTTTGAGTTGACTTTCTCCATCTTCCACTTTGTTAATGTTATCTGGTAAAAGAGTGTTAGATAAGGTTCTAACAATTAGATTTTTCTTATCGTCTGGCAGTTTTTTATGGCTTAAAAATGATTCTATCTTTTTAATCATTAAATCACCATCTCTGTATCCATTTTCTGTTGATGACTTTAAGTCGGATTTTTCGAGTGGTGCAACTTTTCCCGGTATTCCAATTGTAGCTATAATAGAGGCAGCAACGAGATAAACACGGTCACCTTCTCCAATACCTTTTTCATTATCAAATATATGTTGGTTCAGTTGAGTAAGAGTTTTGTCAATTTCTCTTTCTCTTTGCTCTTTTAGTTTGTCAAGTTCTTCTTGCGAGAGTTGAAGCGTTTTGACAGCTTCAATAAAGCTGTCAAAATTTTTGGGTGCTAAAAATGAAAAGTCGGTAAACTCGGCAATTTTCTGACCTGCACCTAAATTGTTTTTTGAAACATAATAAACGCCTATTTCGTGATGAATCTTCCCTGTTTCATCTTTGTAGCCTGTCATTCCGATAGCGATAATATCGGTGTAGCTTGTATGATGAAGTAAAGCGTTTGCGTAATGAACTGCTCCGTTTACTGCAAATGAGTTAATATTTTTAAAATGGGCTTCATTTTTAGAAGTTCGGTTTTCAACTTGTCCGTCTTTATCAAGTTTTACAAGTTTGTCTTTATAACCTTTGTATTCAATAAGTACAGGGTAGAAGTCTAAATTTTTGTCTTGAAGTAATATTTTGGCATCTGGTCGATTTGCACCTGTACCACCATTTTTGGTGAAGTAGTCCGAGAGTGCTTTGTCAATTTCTGCATTTACTGATTCCTGCTCTAATTTGTACGGTAGTTTATAAGATTTTAGCCATCCATTCGCTAAATCTGCAATATTTGGTTCTATCGATTGTGCCATTTTTTTCTTCAATTAGTATTTTTTTCTTATTTAATCAAATTCATTACTTCTAGGGTTTTATACCAATAGTAAAAACCTGATTTGTCGGGTTGTTTTTTTAATCGATTCAAGAGGTTCCAGTCTTGATTTTCAATATTCCATTCTTTTATGTCTTGTCCTTCGTAATATTCGATGGGTGATAAGTCGTTATGCAAAATCTTTGCAGATAAGTAAGCTATTCTTGCAGCTGCTGGTACAGCATCATCAATCCTAAAATTCCCATTCATAAGAAAACCTGTACCGAAAGCTCTTATGCCTTTTTGTAGTTCAACGAATTTTGATTTCTCATCTGCAGAACCGCTTCCTTTTTTTGCAAGAATTACACAAGTATCTATAGTGTCTTGCAAAACATTTTCTCGTGTTAAATCTGATGTGTCTGTTTTGCGATACTCAATTTCTTGCTTTGCGAAGGCTTCAAAACTTTGAGCAACGATCTCCATATTTTCTATTCTTTCGAAGAGTTTACTTAAATCAAATAATTGTTTGCAAATCTCCATTGAAAAAGGTTGTTGGTCTTTCCCTTTAAAATATGGAATACCAACAGTGTTTGGAGCAAAGGCTGTAAGCTTATCTCCTGTAATAGCATCAATAGAGGGAACTACAATCTTTGTTTCATTTTCCGTTTCAATCCATTTGGTTTGAACAGACCTTTCTGTTAATTCTGGATATATAGAATTTTCAATTAATACATCTAGTAGAATGGTCCCAGAATATTTTCCTTTCGTTACAGAATCAAAAGCAAATGAATAATGTGCTTTTGGTACACCTTCCTTATAACTGCGGTGTTCATCTAGTTCGTATGATTTGAAGTTTGATGAATCAATAACCTTGTTCAATATTGTTTCTAAGTCTTCTCTATCAGTATTACAGATGATATCAATATCAATGGAAAATCTATTTCCTTCTTCTAATAGCAGAACTAAGCTGGTGCCACCTTTAAAGGTGAAATCAAGTCCATTTGCTTTAATACGTTCAAGCAAATGCAATGCATAAATCATTTTTTCTAGTATAGCTTTGTCTATACGTTTATGTTCCTTCTGTTTCTTGAAGGAGTCTAGCCACTCATCTGTAAAGCAATGTTCTTTTATCATTCGATTATGTCTTTAACTAGGTGGTACATATTGTTGGTCATAAACTGCTTAATGTCTTGCTCTCTGTCTCTTCGTTTGGCGTAACTGAATAGTTTAGTGTAATTAAGTGTGTAGTTTTTTAAGGCGTTTTCATACACGTGCATCAGTTCTGCACCTTGATAGAAATAGAATAATTTATTTTCTGTATATAGGTCAACCAATATTTTTTCAAGTAGGGGAGTATAGAATTTAGTTCTCTTCTCTGTCCTTTTTGAAATAGGTGATCTAGTGATGAGTTTTTTTATGACAACAGGATTTTGACTTTCGGAGATATAGAAATCAATTGCCTTTTCATCAGGATTTAAATAGAAGTCAAATCGAAAAGAATCTTTCAATTCATAATAGAGCGATTCAACAAAGTCTTTTTCTATTTCAATAATGATTAACTTTCTTCCTGATTGATGTTGTGCAAATTCATTTATCCAATCAGTGTCCCAAATACAATGTTTTACATCTTCAAAACGCTCAGTAATTACTTTAGCGAGTTTTAAAATTTCTCCAGAAATTTCAGGTTTGTATTTTGGTTTATATGAAATGGTGTAATAACCTCTTTGAATAGACTTGATTATATTCTTATTCTTGAGGTCATATATTCTCCAGCCAAATGTGCCTTCCTTCAGGTTTGGTTCGAAATACCTAAAAAAATCAAATAACTCCTCTCTTGAGAAAGCATCTCTGTTTTTAAATTCCTCTATGAGTCTATTTTCAATGATTTTCGGCATTTCAAATCTAATTTATGCCAAATATAGTAAAAATTGGTGAATATTGGAAATCAAAAAAACGCCAGTAAATGAAATCACTGGCAAATATTTGAATTATTAATTTGGGTGGCGGTGGGGAAGTGAAAGCTCTTTTTATTTTGTGAGGTACGAGCATAATAAAATGTGCTTGAACGTGAGGTGGCTTTTCTGTTTTTTCAATGGCATACAACGTTGTTGTGTAAGATTAGTTGCGTGTTTTAAGCACTAAAGTTAGTAAATAAATCACAGATAGAAAGTCCTCGAGGACTTTCGTAAATTGGCTAAAACCAGCAATTAATTTTACACGGTGTTGTAGCACGTTTTTATTCCACAGTGCTTAATTTTCGCAGTAATGAATTTGACCTCAAATCTAAATTCGTGTTACCAAAGTTATAATTTCTCATTAGAATTACGCCATATTCGCTGTCCTTTTCATATTCGAAATGAGCTGTATATCCAGCATTAGAACCTGCGTGTCCAACTGTATTTATTCCTTGGTCTGAATACAAATCAAAACCAAAACTGTAATTAGACCTTAATCTTGTTGTCGGTGTTTGCGTTGTTTGTAATAATGTAATATTGTTTTCATTTAATAAATTAGAATATCCCATACAAGCTTTCATAAATTTAGCCATATCGCTTGGTGTAGAATAGATACCACCATTAGGTATTCTGTAGCCAACTTCTTTCTGTTCATTTTTAGGTCGTTCATAATCAAGTTCGGCAGTTGGTCCACCAGCCATTCCTTTGGCTAAATTTTCTTTTTGGTTTTCTGGAATTTCAAAATAAGTAGTATTCATTTCTAAAGGTGTAAAAATCTTTTCTTGAACTAATTCGATATAAGGTTTATCAGCTACTTTTGAAAGAGTTAAACCTAAAACAGCAAATCCAATGTTAGAATATCCAAATCTTTCGTTTGGTTTTGAACGGAATGAGGTTTCTGAAATTGCTTTAATTAAATTATTTTCCCATTCATCGATTTTCCCAAAACGTACATTTTCATCTCGACTTCTCGATTCTCTATCTAATCCTGAAGTATGGGTGGCTAATTGTTTTATTGTAATAGGTGGATATTTATCGTAGTCAACTAACAACTTGATTTCTGGTAAGTATTTCTCTACTGGGTCGTTTATATCAAGCATTCCATCTTGCTCAAGTTGCAACATTAAAAATCCAGCAAATGATTTAGATATCGAACCAATTCTAAAAATGGTATTTTTATCAGCTTTTCCGTAAGATTTTAAGGCTAAAATCGAATCTTTATGAATGATTGCGATAGAAAAACTACCATCAATATTATCATCTTTGACATCACTTTTTATTAAACTTGTAAATTTTTCAATTATTTCGCTTTTAGTTTGTTTCGTGCTCTCGTTTTCTTTGATTGGTTCGTTACAGCTAATAATTACTAAAGCCATTGTAAGTGCTAAAATTCTTTTCATTTTTTTTATTTGAATTAAGATTGGTTTTTAAATTCATCATCTCTACAAATGTAGAACAAAAAAATGATTCTACAAGTGTAGAGTTAGTTTTTCTCAAATGTGCTACAACGTGTGTGTATATGATGCGTTGCGTGTGCCAGCACGAAAGTTAGCAAATAAAAACCAGATAGAAAATCCGCAAGGATTTTCGTAAGTAAGCCAACACTAGCAATGGATTATATACGGTGTTGTGGGTAGTTTTTTTATTCAATAATGTACAAAATAGGTATCAGTTTCTTCTCCATCGTCTACCATTCTAATTTCAACGTCAAATAATTCATTCAGTATTTTTTCTTTTGTTTCGTTATCAAATTCGGCAAATTCAATTTCTTCAATCTGTTCCGAAATTTTGTCTCCATTATGCCACTTTTCCGCAACAATTTTTTCAATCAAAATGTTCAATTCGGCAGAAGGAACTTCATTTTCAGTTTTATACCAAATAAATTCTTGTCTATCCTCTGGGTCGATTTCGTCCTCATAGATTGCAATTCCGCTAATTGATTCCGATGTTTCATTGGTCAATTCAATTTTCTCAACTCCATATAATTTGAGGAAAGATTTTAAGAAATTCAGTCTTTTCGATTTTGTCATTTTTTATGGTATTCTGACAGATAAATTTCCATTCCAATTTGGCTCATAATATCCATCATTTTTTTGCTAATAACTCCACCACCACCATTAGCATCATTTCTAATTCCAAATCCAATATCGGCAACATATTCGCTAGTTGGAAGGTCCTTTCCGGTAATTTCTAACCAATTTTCCAATTCAGAAACTTGTTGTGGTAAATCCCAGATTTCATCGCACAGCCAAGCTAGTTTTTCATTATTCTTTTCATTATAAATATTGATTGGCATTATTAGTTGGTTTTTGGTTTGTCAAATTACCCACAACGTGTTCGTGTTATGGCTAGTTGCGTTGGCGAGAACTAAGTTAATAAAAGAAACCGAACCAATAGGAAAATCCGCAGGATTTTCCGAGTACACACAGACCAAGCAATTAGTTATACACGTTGTTGTGTGTTGCCTTTTATATTACAGGTTCTCTATCCAAATCGCTATATGGATAAAATCCTTTTTCTTTTAATAATTTAAATAATTCATCACTTCCATTTTTCCTAGCATAGTCCATTTCACTTCTGAAAATTTCCATGCAAAGTAATAAATGGTGTTCTCTATTTCCAATTTTAAATTTCTTTCCATCTGGTTCGTATAAATCAAAAACTAAACAAGTGTTTTCTTCATTTTCACCATTTGGTACTTCTATAGTTTCTTTAGGATTAAGAGCGGCTTGTGGTGAATACATTCCAATTGAAGTTAAAAATCCGCAAGCTTTTCTCTCAATCAAATTAAAAGGAGTTTGAGTTTCTTCACTTTCATTGTAATTATATTTGGTAAAAGCTACTAATTCATATGTTCCAAGACGATTTTTTTTAGGACCATTTCCATCTGGATCTAATAATTCCATTGTTGCAAATCCAGTTCCTTTAATGTGATTCGGAAAATAATACATATCAACAGCTCCACCAATTGCAAAAGGTATAATTGCGTGTCCAACAAGATTGTGCATTTTCCCAAGAACATTTTCAAGTCCTTCAGATTTTAATTCATAATCCTTTTCGTGTTCTTCTTCTGTAAATTCTTTTTCAACTGGCATTTCTTTTTTGCCAAATAATTTTTTTAAAAATCCCATATTTTAATTTCAGTTCGATTTTTTTAGGTTACACACAACGGTCTTGTGTATGATTTCGTTGCGTGTTTCAGCAACTAAATTAGCAAATACAAACCAAATAGAAAATCCGCAAGGATTTTCGTATGTTAGCTTGCACTAGCAATGAATTATACACGTTGTTCTACACCGTTTTTTTTATTAATCTATATTTTGTAATTATCAATTCTTGATTCTTTCTTTTCTTATATATTATTGTAAAAACTATTGCGAAAGTGATTGTAAAGCCTCTAAATATATTTGGAAGAATTCCTCCAAGTGCAGTTTCATCCATTTCAAATAAGTGCCAAGTTAGATTCATTAGAGAATGTAAAAAGATAGGTATCCATAAATTATAATTCCATTCTACGTATAACCAAGCAAATAGGATTGCTCCCATAAATGTGACTGCAAATATTCCTATCAACTCAAAAGTATCTTGACTTTGATATAAGTGCCCTGTTGCAAAAATTATAGCTCCTAAAATTATTGCAGAAATAAATCCGAGTTTTGTGTACTTAAAAATTTGTCCAAATAAGAAACCTCTATAAAATAATTCTTCCACAAGACCAATGACAATAGTTCCAGCTACTAAATTGGGAATTGAAATCTCTTTATTGAATTCAAAAAAAAATAATCCTCCCAAAATCATAGGTAAAGAAAACAATAAAGCAATAAAAAAAGGTTTTATCGGATTGTGATTCAGTCCTAAATTAGTTAAAACATTCTGTTTGGGATTTATGAGATATGTTCCAACATATATTGGAATTCCGATTATGGAATATGTGAGAACATAACTTAATAATCCGTTTTTAGTTATTATATCTAAGTTTTCTTTCAGTGTAGAAAAATATTGTTTCAATATTAGATAAATAGCGAAGAAAACTACGGTTATAATTATTGTTTTATGACTTTGCTTTAAATTCAAAAGTTGATGTTTGTGTTGTTTTGTCAAATGGTGTAGAACGTTGATGTGTATGGTTAGTTGCGTGTTTCAGCAACTAATTTAGTAAACAAAAACGAACGC
>CAZRDG010000069.1:8339-10168 GCA_964598775.1 uncultured Lacinutrix sp. | reverse complement strand
GGGCAGTCACGTTTGATTCTATCCCTCAGAAAAAGAATTACCTACCTTCTTGGGGTGGCTATGATATTAAATACCCAGTGCCAACTAACAAGCCCTGGGATAACTTGTACGACTTTACAGATTTTGTCTTGAATAGTGATGATACCGCTTTCGCGAAAGCGATCTCCACACGCTTCCAACTGGAAAATTTTATTAATTATTTTTTATTCATCAATGCGTTACGAGCCCCCGACAATTTAGGAAAGAATATATATACCGCCCGCTACAACGAAGGGGAACCTTATTTTTATGTGCCATGGGATTTAGACGGAACCTTTGGCACCATCTTTAGCGGCAGACGCATTAACACCACAAATGATTTTTTGACCAATGGCCTTTTACGCCGACTGATTGCTGTGAATCCAGACAACTTTATTGAGCGTTTTCAAAAACGATGGATCGAACTTCGACAAGGGGTTTTTGAAACTACTGCTTTACAACAACGCCAGGCAAATCTCTATATTGAACTCAAAGAAGGACTTTTTTATGAGCGCGAACAAAAACGATGGACTGATGTTAGCTTTGACCCAGAAGGCCTAGACTATATGCATGATTGGACCGCAAAACGATTGCTGTTTTTAGATGGGTATATTGAGAAGTTGGGGGAGTAGGGGTTTATGATGGGTTTAATTCAAATTAGGCATTAATAAATTTATGCCATAAAAGTAGAGTATTCCAATACTTAAAATGATAATAAAGTTCAATTTCAGAGTTTTGCCGTTCAGGTCAGTCCAAATAGTTTTTAACGGCTCTTCCATTTTCATCTTTTTTATAGGACAATACTTGCTTAGGAAAATTAAAGGTATAACTTCCAATTTCTAAAATATCTGCTGTTTTTTGCAACTGTGTCCTGTTTAACAAATTGTTTATTCTAACAATCAGTTCTTCAATACTAAAAGGTTTCTTTAAATAGTCGTTGCCGCCAATATTAAAACCTTCAACAACATCTTGAGTTTGAGATTTGGCAGTTAAGAAAATAATTGGGATTGTTTCGTCTTCTAGCCTGATTTCTTTTGCTAAGGTAAATCCATCTTTTTTTGGCATCATCACATCAAGCACAAGTAGTTCTGGTTGATTTTGCTTGTATGTTTGGTAAGCTTTTTCTCCATTCTCACAAAGTAATACTTGAAAGTTTCTAGTCTCTAAACTTTCTTTTATTATTTGTCCTAAAGCTGGCTCATCTTCAGCTAACAATATGGTATTTTTATGCTTATCCATTTGGCATGCTAATTTTAAAAGTAGTCCATTTATTGTCTAAGTCTAATTGAATTGCTCCATCATGTTTTTCAATTATTTTTTTGGCGTAATACAATCCAATACCAAAACCTTTTACATCGTGAGTGTTGCCTTTTGGGATACGATAAAATTTCTCAAATATTTTATCCTTGTTTTCTTTTGTTAGTTTGTTTCCATTATCAGATACTATAATGGTAAAGCTTAAAGTGCTTTTTTGCAAATTAACCTTTATTTCATTTCCTCCATATTTAATGGCATTATCAATAATGTTATTAATAGCATTTTCAAAATGAAACGCGTCAATTTTAGCAAATATATCATCTAGAGACGGATTAAAGATTATTGATTTATTAGCGCGCTCTAAATTATGTTTACCTACTATTGCTTGAATTAGCTCTGTAACGTTACTTTGCTCTTTACTTAGCTGTAAATTTTCACTATCTAATGATGCTGTTTCAAGCAGTTTTTCAACCATCACATTAAGTTTGCTTAACTGGCTGTTTGACATATCGATATAAGTCTTGGTTTTTTCGGTATCATTCAAAACATTAAAG
>CAZRDG010000069.1:0-8239 GCA_964598775.1 uncultured Lacinutrix sp. | reverse complement strand
TGTTGTTAAATTCAAAGTGTCTTGTGACATCGAAAAAATAACTTTTGAAGTCAGAATTTTAAAATCATCAATAATTAAAGAATCTGGTCTTAGTGCACTTGAGGTGCTATACTCAATCCTTTTTTTTAAATGATTTTGATGATCATCAGGATGGTGCAGGGCTTTTGAAAGGGAATCTGCCTTTCGTCCTTCAAAAATTTGAATTCCATCAGTATTGTTGATGCTTACTCTCAGAGAGTCCATATTTTTGAACCCCTTTTCTTCAAATTCTATAAATCTTAATATACTATCAAATTTACCTCCATTACCCAAAATATCATCTGATGATGCTTCGATTGCAAACCCGATGGTATTTTTCTTAGCTAAGTTGGCGTAATAGGTTTCAACAGCATTGTCTAAACTTGCTTGCACTTCATTGGTTAGTTGCTGCTTGTTAATCTGATAATTTTTGATATTCCAGTAAACCTGTATGCCAATGGTGCCAGCAATTACAGCAACTATTACGTATAAAATTACTTTGTATCGTGCGTCATTCATAGCTCAAAAGTAATTGTTAATTTTATAGAAAACGAATCGGTTAACAGACGTTAACACTAGTTAACTCAAAAGTCTTTAACAAGTACTCATATTTGTATGGTAAAATTTAAAATTGTTCTCATGAATAAACTAGTTAAAATAATCACTTTAGTTGTGCTTACGATCACGACTAATATTATGGCACAGGACTTTCAAGGTATTGCCACTTACAAATCACAAAGAAAATTTGACATTAAGTTAGACAGTACTCAAATGAATTCGGAAATGCATCAACGCATGATGGCTATGATGAAAAAACAATTTGAGAAAACGCATATCCTTACTTTTAATAAAGAAGAATCTATTTATAAGGAAGATGAACAGTTAGAAGCACCTCAACCACAAGGAATGGTTATGGTTATGGTTGAAACTGGAGGTTCAGATGTGATGTATAAAAATACCAAAGAGAAACGCTATACCAATCAAAACGAATCTTTTAGTAAACTATTTTTAATTCGTGATAAGTTAGAAGATATAAAATGGGAATTAGGAAGTGAAACAAAAAACATTGGTGACTATACATGTTATAAAGCTACTTTTAAGAGAGAGGTAGAAGTTAGACAAAGTGGTATCAGTGTCAATGGCGATAAAGATCTAGACGAAGAAATTAAACCAGAAATGAAAGAAATTACAGTAACTGCTTGGTATACACCTCAAATTCCAGTAAACACTGGACCTGCTCAATATCATGGACTTCCAGGGTTAATTTTAGAAGTGAGTGATGGTACAACCACTATGATGTGCAGCAAAGTGGTACTAAATCCTGAAAAACCAGTTGAGTTTAAAGAACCAACAAAAGGGCAAAAAGTGACTCAGAAAAAGTACGATGATATGATGGAAAAGAAAATGAAAGAAATGAACGAACGCATGAGAGATAACCGTGAGCGTGGAGATGGTCATGGGATAGAAATCAGAATTGGCGATGGAAATTAAATATTTTTAAGAATAATTTAACGTTTCAGAAATTAACTAAATGCAACTATTTGAGTCTAATACCTGATAAATAAGTATTTTTACTTTTCAATATAAGACTGTATAGTTATGAAATCATATTCCAAAATTTTTGTAAGTGCTATGTTAATGCTGCTTACAACATTAACATTTGCTCAAAAAGATTTTCAAGGTAAAGCTTATTATTTTTCTAAAACCACTCTAGACATGGAGAATTTTGGAGGTAGGCAGATGAGTGAGCAACAGAAAAAGCAAATTGCTGAGCGTATGAAAAGTATGTTTGAAAAAACATTCATTTTAACCTTTAACAAAGAAGAGTCTATTTATAAAGAAGAAGAAAGGTTAGACGCTCCAGGTGGTGGCGGAATGCGTTTTGGCGGCATGTCAATGACTGGAGGCAATCAGTACAAAAATGTAAAGGAGAATAAAATGTTGGTCGAAAATGAGTTCTTTGGGAAACAGTTTTTAATTGATGATGAGTTACCAAAACTGGAATGGGTTATGACTGGCGAAACCAAACAAATTGGTCAGTATATGGCAATGAAAGCTACAGCAGTAAAAAAGCTTGACGATACAGATTTTATGAGTGCAAGAAGAAGAAATAGAGAAAACGAGAATGCCGAAAAAACTAAGGACTCAACTAAAACGGATAATCCTATGGATGAGTTTGAAATACCAAAAGAACAAGTTGTAACAGCTTGGTACACACCACAGATTCCAATTAACCAAGGTCCTAGTGAATATTGGGGATTACCAGGTTTAATATTAGAAGTAAGCGCAGGAAGAACTGTGATACTATGCTCTAAAATCGTAATGAATCCTGATGAAAAGGATGAAATAAAAAGACCATCAAAAGGAAAACAAGTGACCCAAGAAGAGTATTCTGAAATTATTAAAAAGAAAATGGAAGAAATGCAAGAAATGTTTCGAGGTAGAGGTCGTGATGGAGGAGGAAGAATTAGAGGGAATTAGTATTTATATTTAACATAATTATGTTAACGTTTTGATAATAAAAGACATAATGTTTAAATAATGCATACATTTGTTAAACAAAACAACCATTAACTTTTTATAAACTACTTAAGGATAGCAATCATAGTAATTCACTTTCCTAAAAACTTAAAGTCAAACATGAAACATAAAATTACTTTACTACTGCTTCTAGTAGCTGCCACAACCTTTGCTCAAATTAAAGTAGAAGGTGTCGTAAAAGACAGTATTGGTAATCCTTTGGAACTTGCCAATGTTATTGCTATCAATCAAGAAACCAAGATATTAGATTCTTATGGAATCACTAATGATGCGGGACGCTACAAGTTGAATCTAAACGAAAACAGCAAGTATGAAATCCAGGTAAGCTACATTGGCATGAAAACAGCCAAAGAAATTGTAGACACAAAATCTGAAGATATTACTAAAGACATCACCCTTTATGAAGACAACGCACTGGATGAAATAGAGCTTACTTATGAAATGCCTGTTTCGGTAAAAGGAGATACCTTAGTTTACAATGCAGATTCGTTTAACACTGGAACAGAAAGAAAGTTAGAAGATGTGCTTAAAAACCTTCCAGGAGTAGAAATCAATGATGATGGCCAGATTGAAGTTGAAGGAAAAGTAGTGTCTAAAGTAATGGTTGAAGGTAAAGACTTTTTTGATGGTGATACTAAATTGGCAACTAAAAATATTCCTTCAAATGCAGTAGATAAAGTACAAGTACTTAAAAACTATGCGGAAGTAGGTCAATTAAGTGGTGTTACTAATAATCAAGATAATATTGCGATTAACATTAAACTAAAGGAAGGGAAAACCAATTTCTGGTTTGGAAATATTACTGCAGGAGCAGGTGACTCACCAAACAACGGATTGTACTTGTTTCAACCTAAATTATTTTATTACAGTCCAAATTATAGTATCAATATTATAGGAGATTTAAACAACCTTGGTGAAGTTGCCTTTACACGTCGTGACTATTTCAATTTTTCTGGAGGCTTTAGAGGGCCGAGCAGGTCTAGTGGAACAAACATTAATTTAGGGAGTAATAACTTAGGATTTCTAACAGCACAAAATGGTAAAGCAAAAGATATTAAAACCAAATTTGGAGCTGCTAATTTTAGCTGGTCGCCAAATAAGGCTTTAGATTTAAGTGGTTTTGCCATCATTGCCAACACCAAAACAGAATTACAAGAAAATACGAGCAGGCAATATACAGATCCTGAAATCGGAATTCCTGATGAAAATACAGAAAGTAATACGATGCAAAATAGTGACTTAGGCATGTTGAAACTCTCGGCATCATACAAGCCTAACGTGAACAATCAATTAGATTATGATGTGCTTGGTAAAATCTCAAAAGAATCACAAGATCAAGGCTTTTTCTCATCAGTTATTGGAGATATTAATCAATTAGAAAGCTCTAGTCCTTACAGTATCAATCAGAATTTAAACTATTACTATACACTGGATGCAAATAATATTTTTGCTCTGGAAGCACAGCATTTAATTTCAGATGAAGATCCTTTTTATAATGCAATTTTAGCAGATAAAGATAATTATGATGGTACGGCTAATAATTTAGGATTAGATGGTGCTCAACTAGATTATAATATTGCTCAGGACAAACGGATTAAATCGAATCAATTAGACGCTAAGCTTGATTACTGGAATATTTTAAACACCAAAAGTGATATTAATTTAACCCTTGGAACAATATTAAGTAATCAGAAATTCAATTCTAATATTTTTCAATTTTTAGACGATGGGTCAACCTTTAACCCAACACCAACCATTAATGGTGGATTAGATGAAAACGATATTGATTATAGTTTTAGCGATTTGTACTTAGGAATTCACTATCGTTTAAAATCTGGGATTTTCACCTTTACTCCGGGAGTTTCAGGTCATGCATATAGTGTCAAGAACAATCAATTTGGAGAAGAAACCACTGATAATTTCTTCAGATTACTGCCAGATTTTAATGTTAGAATGCAACTAAAAAAGAGTGAACAAATTACGTTTAACTATCGAATGCAAACACAGTTTACTGATGTGTCGAGGTTTGCGAGTGGTTTAGTTCTTAATAGTTATAACTCGCTTTTTTCTGGTGTACCAGATTTAGAAAACGCATTATCACACAATGTTAGTTTGTTCTATTACAGTTTCAACATGTTTAATTACACAAACGTTTTTGCCAATATCTCTTATAATAAAAGTATAGACAATATTAGAAATACTTCCATTTTTGAACCTGGAAGCGTTGTAAATATTAGCTCACCGTTTAATTCAGATTTTGCTGACGAAAGTGTAAATGCATCTGGGCGTTTTCAAAGAACCTTTAATAAAATTAGAGGTACTTTGTCTGGAAATTTTAACTACTCTAAATTCAATCAATTTATCCAGAATACAAGATCTGTAAACGAAAGTTATACACAGAGATACAATGCGAGCTTAAGAACCAATTTTAAAACAGCGCCAAATATTGAGATAGGTTATGGTTATACTATTCAGGATAATCAGCAAGGCCGTGGAGGAAGCACTAAATTCTATACAAAAATACCATCCATTGAAGTTGATGCTCTTTTCTTAAAGGCTTTTACCTTCAGAACAGATTACACATCTAATAATTTTAGTAATCAGGACAATACTATTGATAACACATTTGAATTTTGGAATGCTTCATTGGCGTACAGAAAAGATAGAGATGCTAAATTTGAATATGAAATAAAAGCAACTAACTTGCTTGATACGCGCTCGCAAAACGAAAGTAGTGCGGGAGCAGTTTCAGTAAGCGCTCAAGAATATTTTATTCAACCAAGATTCATTTCCTTCAGGTTGCGATACCAACTTTAAAAAAAGCCAGCTTAAATGCTGGCTTTTTATGCTAATCTTAAAAATACTATCGTGTCATAATTTGAATTTCCTTTAGTAATAGTGTTAATATTATAATAAATAGAACACAAATGTTTAATATTTTATTAAATTTGTTAAACAACAATCAATAAAGGCTAAAAATCATGATTAATACAATTTCTAAATTCCGCATATTCATTTTAACGTTTTTAGTATCAGGAGTATTATTTGCCCAAGATTTTCAAGGTAAGGCCTACTACTTTTCAAAATCTACTATGGAACTTGGAAGTTTTGGTGATAGAATGACCGAGGCTCAGAAAAAACAAATTTTTGAGAACTTAAAAAACAGACTCGAAAAAACTTATATTCTTACTTTTAATAAGGAAGAATCCTTATTTAAAGAAGAAGATAAGTTGGATGCCATCTCTGGAGCAACAGATACTTGGGGAAAAAATTTCACTCCAGGAGATCAATACAAAAATATCAAAACCAACACACTCTTACAGGATCAAGAATTTTATGGTAAGAGATTTTTAGTTAAGGATAATTTATTAACCATAGGTTGGGAACTAACTTCCGAAACTAAACAAATAGGACAGTATACAGTTTTTAAAGCAACAGCAATGGTACCTACTTCACAGTTAACTTGGTATGATTTCTCTTGGGGAGAATTAAATGAAAACAACTCTGAAGAGGTTAAAATGACTAAAGTGACTGCGTGGTATTCATCTCAAATCCCAGTTAGCCAAGGTCCACTGGAATATTGGGGACTTCCAGGTTTAATCCTTGAAGTAAATGTTGGAAACACAACCATGCTGTGTTCTAAAATCATTATGAATCCTAAAGAAAAAGAAATAATCGAAGCTCCAGATAAAGGAAAAGTAGTTTCTAAAACGGAGTATAAAGAAATAATTTCAGGGAAAATGAAAGAAATGAGAGATAATCGTGGTAGACCAAGAAATTAGTGTAAAACTAAATATGATTTTTATAAATTTAATGAAACCAGCTTGTAAGCTGGTTTTTTTATACCAAAATTTTAACACTCTAACTCACAAGAAATATCTATTTTAGAAAACTTTTAAAAAATTTGAAAACCAACAAATATATTTTACAATGAAATTCACAATTAAATTATTTCTTATTGTATTACTGTTTTCATCTGGCAATATTTTTGCTCAAGATGATGTAATTGACAATTTGATTAAAGAAGCAAACGAAAACTCTCAACTAGAACGCTTAGCACATGAACTCCTTGATGTTGTTGGGCCACGACTAGTTGGAACACCTCAAATGAAACATGCTCACGATTGGGCTGTTGAAACATATAAATCCTGGGGGATTGAGGCCGAAAACCAGCAATGGGGAGAATGGCGTGGCTGGGAGCGTGGTATTACTCATATTGATATGGTGTCACCAAGAGTACAAACTTTAGATGGTACTCAATTGGCTTGGAGTGCTAGTACTCCAAAAGGCGGAGTTACTGCTGAGGTTGTAGTACTTCCTGAAAACATTAAAGACTCAACAGCATTCAAAAATTGGTTACCAAATGTTAAAGGGAAATTTGTTATGATTTCCATGCCTCAACCAACCGGACGTCCAGATTACAACTGGGAAGAATTTGCCACAGAAGAGTCTTTTACAAAAATGAAAGAAGAAAGAGATGCACAAACTGAAGCGTGGAGAGAAAATATTAGAAGGTCTGGTCACAGTACTAGAAGTATTGGAGGAGCTTTAGAGGAAGCTGGTGCAGTTGGTCTAGTGGCTAGTTATTGGTCTAATGGATTTGGAGTTAATAAAATTTTCAGTTCTAGAGTTAAGACTATACCAACAATTGATATTGAATTGGAAGACTATGGAATGTTGTATAGATTAGCTTCTTATGGTAAAAAACCAATAATAAAGGTTGAAGCTGAGTCTAAAGAACTTGGTGCTGTACCAACATTCAATACAATTGGCATGATTAAAGGTTCAGAAAAGCCAAATGAATATATTGTTTTGTCAGCTCATTTTGATTCTTGGGATGGTGCACAAGGTGCAACTGATAATGGAACAGGAACTTTAGTCATGTTGGAAGCCATGCGTATTTTGAAGAAAATGTATCCTAACCCAAAACGAACCATTTTAGTAGGTCATTGGGGAAGTGAAGAACAAGGTTTAAATGGTTCAAGAGCTTTTGTTGAAGACAATCCTGAGATTGTAAAAAACATTCAGGCATTATTTAATCAGGATAATGGCACAGGACGTGTTGTAAATATTTCTGGATCTGGATTTTTACATTCTTACGATTATTTAGGACGTTGGCTAAATGCTGTACCAAGAAGTATTACAACACATATAGAAACCAGTTTTCCAGGAAATCCAAGTTCAGGAGGAACAGACCATGCGTCGTTTTTAGCTGCAGGTGCACCTGCATTTAATTTAAGTGCTTTAAACTGGTCATATTGGAACTATACATGGCATACAAATCGTGATACATACGATAAAATAGTTTTTGATGATCTACGAAATAATGTTATTCTTACGGCTATTTTAGCTTATATGGCATCAGAAGATCCAGAAAGAGTCTCAAATGAAAAAATGGTAATGCCAATTAATCCAGGAACAGGAGAACAACGCGAATGGCCTGCTCAACGTTCACCAAATCGTAAAGGTGGATTAGACGATAATTAATAGTGATATAATATTATTTTTAATATAAAAGTCTTCTCAATTGAGAAGGCTTTTTGTTTTGATTCGTTTAATTCTATTCGAATTTAAAATCATTTTAATAATTTATATACGACGTTACTGAAGCAAGTTCAGCACAGGTAAACGAAGTTAGTTGTTTCTTCTCTCAATATCAAATCATAAAAAAACCTCATAA
>CAZRDG010000068.1:0-10200 GCA_964598775.1 uncultured Lacinutrix sp. | reverse complement strand
ATTATGGGCATAATCCAATAAAATTGTAAAATCATTAAACTCAAATAAATTCAACCTTCCTGGTGTTTGTGATGCCGAAGGTATAAAGGTTTCTAAAGCTGCTTTAATATCTTCAATACTAATTCCTTGAACATGAGCTGCAAGTATTGCACCTAATACATTCTGAATCATGAATTTTGCCTTTCCACCATAGGTTAATGGAATATTTTCGGCTTTCATTAAACGCATTTTCCAAACACCTCTACAAATGGTAACATATCCATTTTCATATACAGCTGTAATTCCGTTTAGGCGTTGCAATGCCTTAATTCTAGGATTATTCTCATCCATTGAAAATAACGCAACATTGCATTCAACTGAACGTCTCATGTCATAGACTAAATCGTCATCTGCATTTAATATTGCGTAGCCTCCTGGTAAAACAGTTTCTGGGATAACCCCTTTTACTTTAGCTAATTGCTCTATGGTATGTATGCCTTTTAAACCTAAATGATCTGCTGCGACATTGGTAACTATTGCAACATCACATTTTTTAAATCCTAAACCAGCTCTTAACAATCCACCTCTTGCGCACTCTAAAACGGCAAAATTTACGGTTGGATCCTTTAGAACAAATTCGGCACTAGCAGGACCTGTACAATCACCTGTCATTAGCAATCTATTTTGAATATAAACTCCATCACTTGTAGTGTAACCTACACGATAACCATTCATTTTAGCTATATGTGCCATTAAACGAGACGTCGTTGTTTTTCCATTGGTACCTGTGATGGCAATAATTGGAATTCGGCCTGTATCTCCCTTTTTCGGAAATAATTTATCAATAACTGGCGCCGCCACGTTACGCGGCAAACCACTGGTTGGCGCTAGGTGCATTCTAAAACCTGGTCCTGCGTTAACTTCTAAGACTGCACCACCAGTTTCTGATAGAGGCTTAGAAATATCTGTTGTCATAATATCAATACCGCAGATATCTAAGTCTATAATTTTAGAAATACGCTCAGCCATACTCACGTTTGCAGGATGAATAATATCTGTAACATCTTCGGCTGTTCCACCTGTACTTAAATTTGCTGTGTCCTTTAGAATGAGCCTTTCTCCTTCCGGAATGACTGATTCCAATGTATAACCAGCATCTTTTATTATATTTTTTGTTAGTTCATTAACAGTTATCTGAGTTAATACATTCTCGTGTCCATAGCCACGACGAGGGTCTTTATTAACTTCATCTATCAATTCTTGTACTGTCGATTTGCCATTTCCAATTACATGAGCTGGTGTACGTTTAGCACCTGCCACCAATTTGTTGTTTATAACCAATAATCTATAGTCCTCTCCAGTAATAAACTTTTCAACAATAATAGCTCCACTTCTAGAGCTCTCTTTTGCATTATTGAATGCTTTTAGAGCATCTTCATAGTTTTGTATGTCGACTGTAATCCCTCTACCATGATTCCCATCAACTGGTTTAATAACTAGAGGATAGCCAACATAACGACAAGCTTCTTCTAAGCTTCTTTCACGACGAATGATATCTCCTCGAGGCACTTCAACTTCAGCTTGTTCAAGTAAATATTTAGTATCTTCTTTATCACAAGCCAATTCTACTCCAATACTACTAGTTTCACTTGTAACAGTGGCTTGAATACGCTTTTGGTTGGCGCCATAACCCAATTGACATAATGAATATTTGTTTAGTCGAATCCATGGAATTCCTCGTGCTTCAGCCTCTTCAACAATTGACCCTGTACTTGGCCCTAAACGATCATCTTCACGAAGTTCTCTCATTTTCTGAATATCATCAGATATGTCATAATTTTCACCTTTAATTAACGCTTCGCAAATTCTTACTGAAGCTTCGGCTGCATAACGCCCAACAGATTCCTCCATATAGGCAAATACTACACTATATACACCATGTTCTCCATAACCTCGAGTTCTACCAAAACCAACATCCATTCCAGCGAGGGTTTGAATTTCTAAAGCGATGTGCTCTATAATATGTCCCATCCAAGTTCCCTCCTCAACACGCTGAAAAAATCCTCCTGGTTCTCCGACTGAACATCGATGTTCATACATTGTTGGGAACATGTTTTTTAGTCTATCATTAAACCCATCAATTTTATTAGACGGCAATTCCTCCATCTCTTCAAGGTCTAAAACCATTACAATTAGTTTGTGACGTCTAACTGACCAATAATTTGGTCCTCTCATGGCATTAATTTCTCTAATCTTCATACTCGATTGGTTTTATGTTTAAATTGGTGAAAGATTATAAATATATACATTTTTCTAATAAAAAATTACCTTATTTTTGCTCAATCTTAAAATTTAAGAGCTTATTTATGACGAAGATTAAAGGCACATTGATTCCAATAGGTGGAAATGAAGACAAAGGATTTGAAACCGACGAAAAACATACCCTCGAATTTATTGATGAAGGCATTCTGTACCATGTTGTAAGAGAAGCACGTGGTACTGATGCAAATATTGTAGTCATACCGACAGCATCTAGCATTCCTGTTGAAGTTGGAGAAAATTACACGGAAGCTTTTACTACTTTAGGGTGTAAAAATGTAAAAGTACTTGATATTAAAAGTAAAAAAGATTCTCAAAAACCTGAAGTTATTGAAGCCATCAAAAATGCAAATTGCATTATGTTTTCTGGTGGTGATCAGTCAAAAATAACTAAGCGAATTGGAGGCACAACCATTCATAAAATTCTGTTAGATCGATATCGTAATGAAGAAGGCTTTGTGATTGCTGGAACAAGTGCAGGAGCCATGGCAATGACCAATGAAATGATTGCTGGAGGTAGCCCCAGAGAAGCCTTTGTTAAAGGAGCAGTAACCATGTTTAAAGGTTTGAGTTTAATTCCTGAACTCATGATTGATACTCATTTTATTCAACGTGGACGTTTTGGTCGTGTTTCAGAGGCTGTTGCTAAATTCCCTAAGCTTTTAGGAATTGGTCTCGCTGAAGATACAGGAATGATCATTAAAAATGGAAATGATTGTACTGTGATTGGTTCGGGAATGGCCATTGTTTTTGATGGTTCTGAACTTTCTCACAATAATGAGAAACTCTTAAAAGAAGGAACTCCTATGACTATGACACATATGATTGTACACGTGCTTTCTAATGGTGATCAATACGATATCAAAAATAGAAATGTTAAGGTATTACCTATTGAGGCTTCTTTTATTTAATCCTTATAAATAAAAATATTTTCTTCGCCTTTTGAAGTTTTAAAAGCTCGATACATGCCTTCGGTATTAAATGACATGGCAATATTGCCATGAGCATCTACAGCGATTAAGCCTCCATCACCATTTAATTGGAGAATCCGTTTATGAATGACTTCATTGGAAGCGTCTTCAAGTGATAATCCTTTATGCTCCATTAAACAAGATACGTCGTAGGCTACAACACCTCTGATAAAAAATTCACCACTTCCAGTACAGCTTACAGCGCAAGTTTTGTTGTTGGCATAAACGCCTGCTCCAACCATAGGTGAATCTCCTACGCGACCCCATTTTTTATTGGTCATACCACCTGTTGAAGTAGCTGCTGCTATATTTCCTTGTTTATCACATGCCACAGCCCCAACAGTCCCAAATTTTCCATCTTTTTTAACGCTATGATCTAATTGAAAATTATCGCTGTCTTTAATGCCTTGCCATTGCCTATATCTAACCTCATCGTAAAAATAATCTGGAGATTCTATTTGATAACCCAAGCCTTTAGCAAATTGCATGGCGCCTTCTCCAGCTAAAAACACATGGTAACTTTTTTCCATCACATCTCTTGCCAAGGACACAGGGTTTTTAATTCCTGTAATTAAACTCACAGCTCCAGCTTCCAACATTTTCCCTTCCATAATTGAAGCATCCATTTCATGAGTACCTTCATTAGTGAAAACTGCACCTTTCCCAGCGTTAAATAAAGGGGAGTCTTCAAGCAGCTTCACAGCTTCTTCAACAGCATCGAGAGCTGAACCTCCATTCTCAAGAACTTGGTATCCTTTATCTCTTGCGATTTTTAAAGCTAATTTATATTCAGCTTCTAACTCTGGGGTCATTAATCCTTTCACTAATGTTCCTGCACCTCCATGAATGGCTATTGAGAAGTTATTCATTTCAAATTTTTTAATGACGAAAATTACAAATTGCAATCCAAATAACCTCCATGAAAGCAGAAGTTTTTGTAGTTTTATAATCTTCAAAAAATAAATTCAATGTCAGAACAAAAACGTCTCTTTTTAGTCGATGCTTATGCTTTAATTTTTCGTGGTTATTATGCCTTTATAAAAAACCCAAGAATCAATTCAAAAGGTATTGACACTTCCGCAATTATGGGATTTATGAACTCGCTTTTGGACGTAATTAAAAGGGAACGACCTGATCATTTAGCTGTTTGTTTTGATAAAGGCGGAAGTGTTGATAGGGTGGAAATGTTTGAGGCCTACAAAGCCAACAGAGATGAAACACCTGAAGCCATAAAAGTTGCTGTACCTTATATTCAAGATATTCTGAAAGCCATGCATATTCCTATTATGGTTAAAGAAGGTTATGAAGCTGATGATGTTATTGGAACCCTTTCTAAGCAAGCTGAAAAAGAAGGGTACAAAACATTCATGGTAACTCCAGACAAGGATTTTGCCCAATTGGTCTCTGAAAATATTTTTATGTATCGCCCAAAATCGTTTGGGGGAGGTTATGAAACCTGGGGAATTCCTGAAGTGCAAAAGAAATTTGAAGTCGAACGTCCTGAACAAGTTATAGACTTTTTAGGTATGATGGGAGATTCTAGTGATAATATTCCTGGTCTTCCCGGAGTTGGAGAAAAAACAGCTAAAAAGTTTATTCAAGCTTACGGAAGTATGGAAAATCTTTTAGCCAATACACATGAGCTCAAAGGAAAAATGAAAGAGAAAGTTGAAGCTGCCAAAGAATTAGGTATGCTTTCAAAAGAATTAGCACGCATAATGCTTGATGTTCCAGTGACCTTTGATGCTAAAGATTTTGAGTTGGATCATCCAGACATTCAAAAGGTTACAGAAATTTTTCAAGAATTAGAGTTTAGACGACTAACAGAGAATTTCTTAAAAACTTTTTCCGCAGAAGCATCAGCACCTTCAACAGAAACAACATCATCTACATCAATTGAAAATGTAAAAGTTACTCCAAAAGAAAAAGTTGCTGCTGGCGCTGGGCAGTTCTCATTATTTGGCACTAATTCTTCAGAAGAAACCGAAACGGTTTCAGAATACACCAGAAAAACTGCCGAAACCACTTCTCATTTTTATCAGAGCGTTGCTCCAGGAATAGCAACAAAATTATTTATCAAAAATTTAATGCAGCAAAGGTCTGTTTGCTTTGACACTGAAACCACAGGAATAAATCCAATTATTGCCGAATTGGTTGGTATTGCTTTTTCTTGGGAAGTTGGCAAGGGCTTTTATATGCCTTTCCCTGAAAATCGTGATGAAGCACAAGAACTTGTTGAACAACTTCGTCCATTTTTTGAAAACGAATCGATTGAAAAAATTGGTCAGAATTTAAAATACGACATTAAGGTCCTTGCTAAATATAATGTAGATGTAAAAGGGAAACTGTTTGATACCATGTTAGCGCATTACCTGATCAATCCTGATATGCGACACAACATGGATGTGTTAGCAGAAACCTATTTAAATTATACGCCAATATCCATTACAGAACTTATTGGTAAAAAAGGTAAAAACCAACTCTCTATGAGAGATGTCCCTTTAGAAAAGCAAACTGAATATGCCGTTGAAGATGCAGATGTTACACTGCAACTTAAGGAACATTTTGAAAAAGAACTGGGTGAAGCAAATACTCAAAAACTATTTGATGAGATTGAAATTCCACTACTGAGAGTTTTAGCATCTATGGAATTGGAAGGCATTAATTTGGATGAAAAATTCCTGAATTCATTATCTGTAGACTTAGATAATGATATCGAATCCTTAGAGAAAAAGATATATGATATAGCTGGTGAAGAATTCAATATTGCCTCTCCCAAGCAACTTGGAGATATTTTATTTGATAAATTAAAATTGGTTGACAAACCTAAAAAAACAAAAACAGGACAATACGCTACAAGTGAAGATATATTATCATATCTAGCCAAAGACCATGAGATTATTAAACATATTTTAGACTATCGTGGCTTTGCGAAATTAAAAAGCACATATGTAGATGCCTTACCAACACAAGTTGAACCTTCAACTGGTAGAGTTCATACAGATTATATGCAAACTGTTGCTGCAACAGGACGATTAAGTAGTAACAATCCTAATTTACAAAATATTCCTATTCGGACTGAACGTGGACGACAAGTTAGAAAAGCCTTTATTCCTCGCAATAAAGAGTATACACTTTTAGCAGCCGATTATTCTCAAATTGAATTACGAATTATTGCAGCTTTAAGCCAAGAAGAAACCATGATAGAAGCCTTTAAAAATGGTGAAGATATTCATGCTTCGACGGCTTCAAAAGTATTTAATGTCCCATTAAAAGATGTAACTCGAGAACAGCGTAGTAACGCGAAAACGGTCAACTTTGGAATTATTTATGGGGTTTCTGCATTTGGATTGAGTAATCAAACCGATTTAAATAGAACAGAGGCTAAAGAACTTATTGACACCTATTACGCAACCTATCCGAAACTTAGAAATTTTATTAGTGAACAAGTCGATTTTGCTCGCGATAATGGTTATGTACAAACCGTTTTAGGTCGTCGTAGATATTTAAAAGATATCAATTCTCGAAATGCAGTAGTTCGAGGCGCAGCCGAACGTAATGCTGTGAATGCTCCAATACAAGGTAGTGCTGCAGATATTATTAAAATTGCGATGATTAACATTCATAGGAAGCTAAAAGAAGGTAACTACAAAACCAAAATGTTGTTACAGGTTCACGATGAATTGGTGTTTGATGTTTATAAACCAGAATTGGAAGCGATTAAAAAATTAGTGAAAACTGAAATGGAAAGTGCCTATAAACTAGAAGTGCCTCTTGATGTCGATTTAGATATTGGCGATAATTGGTTGGAGGCACATTAAAAATTATTAATTAAAAAATATTATATGTCAATACAAATTATTGGTGCTGGATTTCCAAGAACTGGCACAACAACTTTAAAATCTGCACTACAAACTCTTGGCTTTAATGATACTTATCATTTTAAAGATTTAATTGCTAACTCTGACAAGCTAAAATATTGGCAGCAATTAGAAAACAATGGTACTACAGATTTTGATGCTCTTTTTGAAGGTTATAAGGCGACAGTTGATTTTCCCGGATATCCATACTATAAAATATTAATGAAGCAATATCCAGATGCCAAAGTTATTTTATCAAAAAGAGATTTTGACCAATGGTATGAGAGCGTAAATAAAACTATTTGGAAAGCAGGACCACAAACTCTTGTGGCAAAACTTGCAATGTTATCTAAGATGATATTCAATAAAAAATTACGTAATACTTTTAAGTGTATAAAATTTATGAGAAGAACATTTTTGGTAAAGCAATTTGATGGAAAATTTGATCAAAAAGAAAAAGCCAAAGAAGTTTTTCATCAACACATTAATGAAGTTATTGCTCATGTACCTAAGAATAAATTACTAGTTTTTGATCCATCTCAAGGCTGGAAGCCATTATGTGATTTTTTAAATTTAAGCATTCCAGAAGTAGAATTCCCTCATTTAAACAAAAAAGAGCATTTTCATGAAATGGTAAAAGGGATGATTAAAGAAGCGTCAAAAGGCTAATATTTTAATTGCATTCGATCAGACCTATATAGGATATCCATTTGTCCCCAACCACTTATTTTTTGTCCTCTAACGGATTTATAATAAATAGTGGCTTCAAAAACTTCTTCACCTGATTGTTGGTTCACTTCAATTATTTTACCCGAATGATTATTTTGAGGCGAAATATGACCTGAAGTGACTAATATATTTTTTGTAGTTGGCAAGTAATCAACATCTCCAACAATAGCCGAAAACATTCCTTCACCACGCTCTTTTCCATATTGCCAAACTTGTTTTACAGTTTTCTTTTCATCATTTATTTCGTACTCAACTGCTCTTGAATAATTATTGATGTCGTTATAATTTCTATGTGATCCATTATCAAAAACTAAAATGTTACCATTTGGAAGTAATTTTGGAGCGTGTTGACCCCAAGAAAAATCAAATTCAGCATCACTTTTAAAGCCATCTTGAACCGCATTATTGTATTCAGAATTATTACTATTAATAGCTGTAAGTAAAAACGGGCTCGTATTTTCTCCTTGGCCAAGTCTTCCAGATTTACCCCAATTATTTTTTGGTGCCATAATCCATTTTAGCTCATCATCCATTGTAATTTTTATTAAACCTTGATTTTTACCTGATACAATTATTGATTGATCTTTTTCATCATAGACTAATGCATTCATATGCAACCAATCTCCAGGTCTCAGAAAATTAACATCGTCTCTGCTTACATCCATGTGTTTTGCTAAATCCCATTCTTTGATGATTTTTGAGTTTTTTCTATCATATAAAATAATAAAATCGCTATCTGATTGGATTGATTCTCCACCAACTTCAATAAAAGCATCTCTGGTTCCTACACAAATGAGTAAATTTCCGTCAGGTAATTCTAACACGTCATGATGCATTCCATAATTATTATCTATTTCAGTTTGTTTTATAAGCTTCCCTAGCATATCAAATTCATATATTTCATGCCTATTAACAACCAAAATTGTTCCATCACTTAATCTTTGGAAAGGACCCATCATTTCATTTGCAAAGCTTAAATCAAGGTACCATCGAATAATGCCTTCATCATCAAAAAATAATGGTGTAGAATTAAATTTTCCAAAATTTGCAAAATGAAAATCACAAGCGTGGAAACCAGGCTCCATAGATTGACGATTTAATTTGTTTATTTCAATTCTAGGAAACGCTGAAGGAATGGGCTTTGTCTTTATTTCAACAGTATCTGTAACCATTCCACCGTCATAATTTAAGGTCACTAAAACTTTATTGACTTTATCTGGATATAACCCGACAACAGGCATTGTTAAGCTATCACCAAACTCTTCAAAAGATTGCTCAATTGGGTTTTCTCCAAGTACCTTAAAAGCTGCTTTAAATGGCTGTTCCGAAACAATATTTAGCTCGGCAGTTAAGGGTGCTAATTTGTATGGGTTTAAATTAACATCAAGTCTGTATTCAAAATTTGAAGAAGTACAACTGAAAAAAATATTAACACTTATAAGGGCAAAGAAATAATAATTGGAACGAAGTATTTGTTTTAAAGACATGCTTTTTAGAATCAGATTTTTTGAATGTATAAAAATACATGTTTGTATTAAATCTTCAAACAAAAACAACTTCTAAGATAAATAATTTACAAAACAAATCTATAGGTTGCCTTTATTAAAAAAGTGTTTTGCGGTTTCTGACTAAATAATTGATTATTTATTATATCTCCAAAGGTATTATTGACATCACCAAGTCCATCTATACCTTGAGACCAAACCAAAAATATTTCAGACCCTGGAATATACTCCCAACGAACGACCAAGTTAGACCTAAATTGAACAAATGCAAAATCTGGGTTACCAAAAGAATAATCTACTGTGCCATCAGAATCCTCATCTATAGAATATATACCATTATCAAATTCAATTTGGTTATTATTAAACCAAGTCACTCGATCATTTAAATTATCAGCTATAGAATTGTTTACATAATTAAATTTCGAATATATAGCCTTGAAAATAAATGGCTGACCATAATATTGAATCGTTAAATTAGGATTGATGTTATAATTAACTCTTAAGGTGGCGCTCAAATTATCATTTTCAATTTCTCCTAAAATATATCTTGGTGTTCCATTAAAATCTCTTTGGGTTACATACTGAGTTCGATTTGGGTTTTGACCATACTCTGTGTTTAATGACAGACTAAGGGAATTTAATGGTTGATATCTAATATTGGCCTGATAACTAAAAAAAGAAAACTGATTTTGAGTTGCTTGAGAATTTACATGACCTATATTCATACTTAATTTTTTTCTCTGATCGGTACCAACAAACATATACCAGAAATTTTCCTCATTAAATTTCCATCGTGGTCCTCCTCTTAAAAAAGTATTAATAAATATCCTAGGCTTG
>CAZRDG010000067.1:3083-10269 GCA_964598775.1 uncultured Lacinutrix sp. | reverse complement strand
CACTCTGCTTATTACGTGTACAAAATTGTAAATCGCGAGGGCGATATTTTTAATGGTATTGTCGCAGCAGCTAGCATCGAAGACTATAAAAAAGACGTTATCAAAAAACATGAAGACACCATTGAATACAGAGAAAATGTGTTTAAAGAGTATTTAA
This sequence comes from uncultured Lacinutrix sp., assembly GCA_964598775.1. GTDB lineage: Bacteria > Bacteroidota > Bacteroidia > Flavobacteriales > Flavobacteriaceae > CAJQLB01. The sequence goes on along the minus strand of CAZRDG010000067.1, from coordinate 10,112 downwards.
AAACCGTTGGTTTTAATGCTGAACCTGTTCTTCTAACCTATCCTGATAATGATACAATTTCTAAACTAATTTTAGAGAAACAACAAGAGCGTGCTGAGTTTGAATTTACTACCACATATAGAGATACTCATTATCTGTGGATTATTGATGACGCAGAAAAAATAGAGGTATTAAAATCAGAGTTTTCTAAAATTAAACGCCTTTATATCGCTGATGGCCATCATCGCTCCGCTTCTTCTGTATTGTTATCAGATGAGCTCAAAGACAATAATAACAGTGAGTCTTACAATTATTTTATGAGTTATTTAATTCCGGAATCTGAATTACTTATTCATGAGTATAATCGCCTAGTGGAAGACTTAAATGGAAAAAGCAAAGAAGCCTTTCTAATTGAATTAGATGCAATGTTCAGAATAGAAAATAGAGGAAAAACGCTATATAAACCATCAAACAAACATCATTTCAGCATGTATTTGGATGGTGAATTCTATTCTTTATATCTGAGAAAAGACAACTATGCAATTAATAATGCTTTAGATGCTCTAGACACGCAAATTTTATTTAAAACCATTTTACAACCCATTTTAGGGATTAATGATATGCGTAATGATCAGCGATTAGATTATTCACATGGAAAAAGTGATTTGGTAACTATAAAAACTAAAGTTGATAGTGGTGAGTTTAAAGTTGGATTTGGGCTAGTTCCAATTACCATTAACGAGCTCAAATCTATTGCAGACGAACATTTAATCATGCCACCTAAAAGTACTTTTATAGAGCCAAAGCTGAGAAGTGGTGTTACTATTTATGAGTTTTAAAATGAGTATTTCTGAACAACTGTTAAACCTAAAAAGCGAACTTGCAAAACACGTTACTTTAGTAGCGGTTTCCAAAACAAAACCTATTGAAGCAATATTAGAAGCTTACAATGTTGGGCAACGAGTTTTTGGAGAAAACAAAATTCAAGAAATGGTTGAAAAACATGAGCAATTGCCTGAAGATATTCAATGGCACATGATTGGTCATGTACAGCGAAACAAAGTGAAATACATGGCTGGTTTTGTGAGTCTGATTCATGGTGTTGAGAATTTTAAACTCCTGAAAGAAATAAACAAACAAGCTGAAAAACACAACCGAATTATTGACTGCTTGTTTCAGCTTAAAATTGCTGAAGAAGATTCCAAATTTGGGATGACTCATGAAGACATTGTTACCATAATCAACTCCAAAGATTTTTCAGAATTAAAAAACATTAAAGTTGTTGGGTTAATGGGAATGGCTACGTTTACTGATAATGAAGCACAAATAAAAAAGGAATTTGAGTATTTGAAATCTATATTTGATATCTTGAAGTCCAAAGAATTATTTAATTTTAATTTAGACATTGTTTCCATGGGAATGAGTGGCGATTATGAGCTAGCCATTGCATGTGGTAGCAACATGGTACGAATTGGAAGTAACATTTTTGGAGCAAGACATTACACAAATTAAACAAGAGTTATTTACGCAATATTAGACATAGAAACCACTGGTGGGAAGTACAATGAAGAAGGTATCACTGAAATCGCTATCTATAAATTTGATGGTCATAAAGTTGTCGATCAATTCATAAGTCTTATCAACCCTGAAAGGGAAATTCAACCTTTTGTTGTTAACCTTACTGGAATAAATAACAACATGCTACGCAATGCACCTAAATTTTATGAGGTTGCTAAGCGTATTGTAGAAATTACTGAAGATTGCATTGTAGTTGCTCATAATGCGAAATTTGATAACCGAATTCTTAAAACCGAATTTAAGCGATTAGGGTTTGAATATAAAAAGCGAACACTCTGTACAGTTGAGCTTGCCAAACAACTTATTCCTGGACAGCAATCTTATAGCTTAGGAAAGTTAACACGCTCATTAGGAATTCCTGTGAGTGATAGACATCGTGCCTCTGGCGATGCATTAGCAACAGTAACTTTATTTAAGATGTTGCTAGCAAAAGACTCAAAAAAAAGCATCATAAAAGATTCTATCCGATTAGAACCAAAACTACAAATAGAACCTAGATTAAAGGATATCATTGATGAACTTCCATCTATTACTGGAGTATATTATATGCATAAGTCTGATGGCGAAATTATTTATATAGGAAAGAGTAAGAATATAAAAAATCGCGTTAATCAACACTTTACAAGTACAACGCCAAAATCAAAAAAAATGCAACTGCAAGTAAATGCAGTGACTTATGAAGCCACAGGAAGTGAGCTCGTAGCTCTATTAAAAGAAAGCGAAGAGATAAAGCGCAACAAACCTATTTTCAACAGAGCACAACGACGTACTATATTCACTCATGGTTTATTCAGTTTTACTGATAACAATGGCTATTTAAATCTAAAAGTGGCCAAAATAAACGGTAAAGAAATTCCAGTTACCACATTTGCAAATCTGCAAAGTGCCAAGAGTTTTATGTCTAAAACTGTAGAAGAATACAACCTTTGTCAAAAGTTAACAGGGCAGTATCAAACAAGCACTAGCTGTTTCAATTACACCATCAAACAGTGTTTTGGAGCTTGTATAAATGATGAAGAACCTGAAATATATAATGAGCGTACATTAAAAATAATTAATCACCATAGTTTTGAAAACCAAAACATGGTCATCATAGATTATGGTAGAGAGCATGATGAACGAAGTGCCATTTTTATTGAAAACGGGGTTTACAAAGGATTTGGATTTTATAACTTAAATTATCAAATAAACAATATTGATATTTTAAAAAGTATCATCACACCAATGCAACATAATAGAGATACACAGCATATTATACAGAGCTATTTGCGTCAAAATAAAAGACTTAAAATTTTAAAATTTTGATTGTTATCTTAAATTCTTAATCTTTTCTTACATTTATGAGGATGGAAAGTGATAAACCAAATAAAAGAATGAAAAAAAAGGGAATTAAATTTTTAAGGAAAGTAAAAATTTATTTTCACCGCGTTGTTGATATCTTAATTCTAAAAAAGAGAGAATTAAGACCTTGGCAAATTAAACTTCATGAAATAATTTTTGGTGCTAACACAAAATCTGGTAAGTTATTTGACGTCGTATTATTTTATGTTATCATTGCCAGTATTCTTCTAGTAATGCTTGAGAGTGTGAAAGAATTAGACAATCGTTTTCATACTTTATTTAAAGTCTTAGAATGGGTAATTACAATTTTATTTACAATAGAATACATTACTAGAATAATAACCATAAAAAACCCAAGAAAGTACATTTTTAGTTTTTATGGTATTATAGATTTACTTTCTACCATCCCAATGTATTTGTCATTTATAGTTGCAGGTTCTCATTCATTAGTCGCACTTAGAGCATTGAGATTGTTACGTGTATTTAGAATATTAAAATTAGCACGTTACATGGGAGAGTCAACTAATTTTATTATTGCTCTGAAAGAAAGTCGAGCTAAAATTGCAGTATTCTTATCTTTTGTCGTTATCCTATGTATTATTTTGGGTACTATTATGTATCTCATTGAAGCTCCAGAAAGTGGGTTTACTAGCATACCTAGAAGTGTTTATTGGGCAATTGTAACATTAACCACAGTGGGTTATGGCGATATTGCACCAGCAACACCTTTAGGTCAACTCATAGCATCTGCTATCATGATACTTGGTTATGGTATTATTGCTGTTCCAACAGGAATTGTATCTGCTGAAATGGTAAAATCTGGTAAAGATGAAGTCATTACAGAAGTTGAATCTTGCCCTAATTGTTTATACGATAGTCATACAACAGATGCTGAATTTTGCAGCAGATGCGGTTATAAATTAGATGAAGACTAACTATTTAATTTCGATTGTAGGACCAACTGCTATTGGTAAAACTGCTTTAAGCATTAAGCTTGCTCAGTATTTTAAAACTGAAATTATTTCTGCAGATTCTCGTCAATTTTTTAAAGAAATGCAAATTGGTACTGCCACGCCAAATATTGAAGAATTAAATCAGGCTAAACATCATTTCATTCATCACAAATCTATAAATGAGGACTATAATGTTGGAAGTTTTGAAAAGGACGCCATAACATTACTGGATACATTGTTTGACAATCACAATGTTGTTATTATGGTTGGTGGTTCTGGTTTATATATTGATGCAGTTACTAAAGGATTGGATGAGTTTCCAAAAGTTGACACCTCAATTAGAAAACAACTTAATGCAGAATTAAAAGAAAATGGACTGTTATCATTACAACATAAATTGAACGTATTGGACGCCAATTCTTACAATAGTATAGCCATAGACAATCCGCATCGTGTTATAAGAGCCTTAGAAATTTGTATTGGTACTGGTCAACCTTACTCTTCGTTTCTGAACAAAGAGAAAGAAAAAAGACGTTTTAATACCATTACCATTGGACTTGAAGCTGAAAGGGAGATTATTTATAATCGTATAAACCAACGCGTAGACTTAATGCTCAAAGAAGGTTTACAACAAGAAGTAGAGTCTTTAAAAGAAAACAAACACTTAAACCCATTAAATACTGTTGGTTACAAAGAGCTGTTTAATTATTTTGAAGGTCTTTGGGAATTAGATTTTGCAATATCAGAAATTAAGAAGAACACAAGACGTTTTGCTAAAAGACAAATGACTTGGTTTAAAAAAGACGAAAAAATTAAGTGGTTTGACTATGAATATGATTTAAATGAAATCACTGATTATCTCAATAAAAAAATCCAATTAGAATAGTACATCTAACTGGATTTTTAAAAATTAACTACTTAAATAGGGCAAATATTTTTATGCTTTTTGATTGACTACTAGTCTGAAACCTTCACCATGAATGTTGAGAATTTCTACATTTTCATCAACTTTTAAGTACTTACGAAGTTTAGCTATATATACATCCATACTTCTAGATGTAAAATAATTATCGTCTCTCCATATTTTAGTTAAAGCGAGTTCACGTGGCATTAGATCGTTTTCATGCAATGCTAATAAGCGCAATAATTCATTCTCTTTTGGTGAAAGTTTTGTTGGCTCACCTCCTTTATATCTTAAAAACCTTAGTTTAGAATTTAAATGAAAATTACCAATCTCAAACTCAAATTGCTTGCTGTCTGCAACACTATCAGTGGCTTTACGTTGCATAATAGCCTTAATTTTCATTAATAGTACTTCGCTATCAAAAGGTTTATTTAAGTAGTCGTCTGCTCCTACTTTATATCCTTTTAACACATCCTCTTTCATAGCTTTTGCTGTTAAGAAAATGATTGGTACATCTGTATTTTTTTCACGAATTTCTTTTGCCAAGGTAAAGCCATCTTTATATGGCATCATGACATCTAAAATGCATAAATCGTAATCGTCTTTTTTGAACTTTTCAAAACCTTCCATTCCATTCTTAGCATGAACAACTTCATAATCATTCATCATCAAATAATCTTTCAAAACGGTTCCGAAATTTGGATCGTCTTCAACTAACAGTATTTTCTTGTTTATTTCTTCCATAATTTACTTATGATATTAATGGTAATTTTATAATAAAGGTGCTACCCCTTCCTTTTTCACTTTCTACACTAACATGACCTGAATGGTCATTAACAATTCTTTTTACATAAGCTAAACCTAGACCATGACCTTTTACATTATGCACATCTCCTGTGTGCTCTCTATAAAACTTTTCGAACACTCTTTTTTGCACAGATTTTGACATGCCATTGCCCTTATCGCTTATTTTTAAAATAATATTGTTCCCAATATTTTCGGTAACCACAGTAATCTCCGGTTCACCTTCAGAATATTTTACAGCATTATCTAATATATTAACTATAACGTTTGTAAAGTGAGTTTCGTTTGCCAAGACAGATGAAATTGAAGCATCTAAATGCGTTTCAATAGATCCATTTCTGTCTTCAACTATAAGCTCAATGTGAGTAATAGCATCTAAAATTACTTCATGCAAATCAACTTTGTCTTTACTTATGTTTAGTTCGTTTTTTTCTAGTTTAGATATTCTTAATACATTTTCAACTTGTGCATGCATTCGTTTATTCTCATCCTTAATCATTTTCAGGTATCGTTTTACCTTTTCTTCATCACCAATAATTTTAGGATTTCTAATAGCATCCAAAGCTAGATTAATGGTTGCTATCGGTGTTTTAAACTCATGTGTCATGTTATTGATAAAATCTGTTTTTATCTGTGAGATTTTACGTTGTTTTATCAGTTGATAAATAGCGCTTGTATAGGCGATTATAATGATTGAAGTAAAAATTATTGACAACAATGCCATGCCAATTATTGATGACAAAATGAATTTACTTCGCTCAGGAAAATTCACATATAAATTGTATTCACTTTCGTTATTATTATCTAAAAATATTGGAACACTAAAAGTAGACTCCTTTGTTAATTCGAAATTATCGGTTTGTACCTTTGTCGCAAGGTCTTTATGATAGATTGCAAACTCAAATTTTACATTAACATTATCTTCATCTAATTTATTACGCAACAAATTTCTAATTGTATTTGATGAAACTCGTTTATGAATAGGAGTGTTTTTTATTTCTTCACGATATTGCATGTTAAACAGCTCTTTTTCAAGCTTGTCCATCTTATAAACACTCTCAAATGATTTATCTGGGCTAATGGCCATATTGCCATCCAAATCAGTATTGTTAAAAATTTGAGTTGTAGTTTTACCCGTAAATTTACTGTAATTAATACTATCTAAACTCATGTCAATGAACGATGGGACTTTAAAATTTTCTTCTAAAATCCCTGTATTTGTAAAAATAATTCTATTGCTGTTGTCTTCTCTGTAAACACCAATATTTCTTAATGCAGTGGAGTCTGGTTCTTTGCCATCACCTAAAATTTCTCTGAGCTCATTAACATATTTTCTATACTCATCTTCATCAACTCTTTGAGATGTATATGCAATGGCTTTTTTTACTTTATAAGTAAACTGCTCCTCTTCATTCTTTACTGTATTGTTTATATGGTAGGCTTGAACAAAAATAATTCCTATTAGTGACA
>CAZRDG010000067.1:0-2983 GCA_964598775.1 uncultured Lacinutrix sp. | reverse complement strand
TTTACTGTATTGTTTATATGGTAGGCTTGAACAAAAATAATTCCTATTAGTGACAAGCTCATCAATACAACCAACAAGACAAATAACTTCTTACTCATTGCTCAAAATTAACATTTTAACATTTAGTAATTATACCATTTAACCTTACCTTAACAAAAATGTTAAAATTCAGGTTTTACTTGTATTTATTAAGGATTTTTTCATGAATTTTCAGAACCTGTGTTTTAGTATCTTTCAAGTTAAGATTTTCAATTACAAAATCTGAAAGTTTTACTTTTTTGTCATCACTCCATTGATTTTTAATAATCGCTTTTACTTTCTCTTCGGATGATTTGTCACGTTGTATCACACGATTAATTCGTGTTTTTTCTGGCGCTATAACTGTGATTACGAGATCTAAAGCTTTATAGGTTCCATTTTCAAACAAAATGGCAGCTTCTTTTATAACATACGGAGTATTCTGCCTCTTTATCCACCTTTTAAAATGTGATGCCACTTTAGGGTGAACAATATTGTTCATTTTTTCTAACAAAGCTTTATCATTAAAGATTTTATTAGCGATGAATGTTTTATTTAAGTTGCCTTCAACATAAGCCTCATCACCAAATAACTGTATTAACTTGCGTTTAATGACCTTAGAACGATTCATCAAAGCCTTTGCTTCATCATCAGCAATATAAATTGGAATCCCTATGTCCTTAAAAAAATTAGCAACTGTGGTTTTACCACTCCCAATACCTCCCGTTAGTCCTACTATTTTTGGTGTAGATTTCATTAAAGTATAATAAATTCAATCGATTTTGTTCCTAATCTCACATTTCGAACACTATCTGGTTGCTTTTTGATTTTAGGAATTAATTTGCTGTTCTCATCCGTTACCCGACTAAAATCACATTCAATTCTAAAATTATTTTCTGAAATGGTCTTATAATAATCCAAACTCGTGTAAAAAATAACTTCTATTTCTTTAGGAAAGTATTTTATGTTGACATTCTCAGGTAAATTAATCACACTTACAGGAACCAGAAATGAGCCTTCAGTAAACTTTTTTATGGTTCCTTTTACTGTTACTTTACCTTCCGAATATTTGATATCAGAATTTCCTTTTGGTATTTTCAACTGAATAGAACTATTAATATCTGAATTCACATCTTTTAAAGAAAAAGTCATGGTTTCTATTTTGGTAATAGTATCTATAACGGACTTTGCTCCTATTACTTTTATGGAATCTGGTTGAAGCTGGTATGAACCATCGATATCAAAACCAGAAGCGAATGTAACCTCTTTATTTAAAATTAATGGAACTGATTTAACAAAGTAAGTATCATAATTAAATTTAATGGTGTCTGGGCTAATTCCATTAATTTTTGTGCTAGCGTTGAACTGATTGGCAATGTTTTGAAATTCATTATTTTTAGTCCACAAATAATAGTTAGACTTTTTTTTCAACTTAGCGAAATCCACTTGCAACGTTGGATCTACAAAATAATACTTTAGCAGATTAAAACCGTAAGTGGTCAATGTTACGTTTATTTTATGAAGCGAATCCTTTAAAATGATTTGCTCCTCTGGAACATTCAACATGTCTACATTAAACGAAATGGTTCTTGTATAATCTTTAGAGAGTTTTGTTAATAATGAAAACAATAAAGCCAATAAAGAAAAGGCTATTAAAATATTAACCTTTTTACTTTTATATAGCTTCGATAACTTGTTTTTTATTATTGACATTATTTCAATTTAAAAAATAATTGTGGGAATCGTTCTTCAATATTGTTTTTTGAGCTTGCTAACTTTATAGTCGATTTAAAAAACCCATAACCATAACCTAAAAATTGAATACAAATTGCAAACATCGAAAAAATTGAAACCTTAATACTTCTTGTTTTCATTAGTGCAATTAAAAATACAATACTAAAATAAAATCCGTAAAGCACTATTGGTACATAAATTTCAAACAATAACAATACTAAAGCTAGCAATAATCCCAAACAAAAAATACTAGGAAACCAATAGGTTAATTTTGTTGTATCTGGATGCCATGTATTTAAAATTGGCCTTACCAAACCAAATTTATGCACTTGTTTATAAAATTTACTCCAAGAAATTCTTCTTTTATGATAAACGAAAGCCTTTTCAATTAACGCGGTTTTAAATCCTAATTTGGTTAATCTTATTGACAAATCTGGATCTTCACCAGGATGAATATTTCCAAAGCCATGAGTGGCTTCAAATGCCTTTTTAGAAATTCCCATATTAAAACTCCTTGGCTGAAACTTGTTTACACTATCTTTTCGTCCTCTAATACCTCCTGTTGAAATAAAAGAAGTCATTGCAAAATTAATGGCCTTTTGGATACTAGTAAAAGATTCATGTGCAGCATCAGGACCACCGAAACAATCTGTGTAGTTTACATTCAACTCATTAAGTACTTTATTGAGATAATTTTTCGGTAAAATACAATCAGAGTCTAAAATGATAAAGTAGCAGCCCTTGGCCTGTTTCATACCAAAATTCCGGGAGTCTCCTGGTCCAGAATTAGGTTTAAAAAAATAAGCAATATTCAATGCTTTTTTATACGACCTAATAATTTTATCAGATTTTACAGTTGAACCATCTTCAACAATAACAATTTCAAAGTCCTTTTCACCATTTAAAGAAGTAAAACTTTGCAGTAGTTCTTTAACTTCTTCTGGTCTGTTAAATACTGGAATAATAAACGAAATATCCTTTGTTGTCATACCAAACAAAGGTAACTAAAGAAGATTAAAATAAAGCATAAAAAAAACCTCAAAACTAGGTTTTGAGGTTTTAGATTTTATTTAAAAAAGTATTTTACTTTTTAATAATTTTTATTGTTTCAACAGTATCGTTGATGCTAACTTTTACAAAGTAAGGTCCTGATTGTAATGAAGACATATCTAAATCACCTCTTTGTACATTCAATTCAGTACGCATTACTTCTTGACCTAACATATTAAAC
>CAZRDG010000066.1:0-10530 GCA_964598775.1 uncultured Lacinutrix sp. | reverse complement strand
TGCAATTTCGCGTTTGGCAATGTCTCTAATCAAATAACTGTTATCAAAGGGTTGCTTGTCTTTAAAGGCTTGTGCTCTGCCTTTGCGCAGGCAATGCAAATCTTCAGTATCCAGAATACGTAAGGCCTCAGGACAGTGTTCAGCAACACGCCAACCAAACTGTTCTTCCATCATAAAGCGATCAAACAACACCACATCTGGTTTGAGTGCAGATACAAAGTCATCAAAACTGGAGTGGTTGAGCTCAATAGCAACTGAGTCAACATTGAAGTCTTTAAGGTTAACCGCATTCTCAGATTTAGCACAAGGACTCGCAAAGGTAATGCTGTAACCTTCTTTTAAAAACAATTGTATGAGTTGCATCATTCGGCTTCCAGCAGCTGAACTCTGAGGCTCAGGCCACACAAAACCAATGATTAAAAGTTTAGGCATTGCTATTTATTCAGTAGTCTTTTGATCGGCATACATGGCTCTTACTTGTTTTGCCCAAGCTACAATACTCGCAATTTGCTCGTCAGTAAGTTTGGCTTCATCATGCGTCCACGTATAAGAATCTAATGGCATTTCTTTTTTCTCCACCATTTCAATAAGCTCTTCAAACTTGTGGTCTTTTCTTTTTAATTCAGATTTAGACCAAGCCGATTCAGACACATTAAAATGTTTTTTTCCATCCTTTACATGTTCTGCCAACCAATAATTTACTGGAGTTATATTGTTGTACCAAGGATATCGTGTGTGATCGCTATGGCAATCAAAACAAGCCGATTTTAAAATCAGTTTTACATCTTCAGGTGGATTGGTTTCAGTTAAGAAAGGCTCAACAGAAGCTAAATCGCCATCGTTTTTCTCAGGTCCGAAAAATTGTGCAATCACCAAAGTAATCAATAGAAGTAATAATATTTTTTTTAGAATCTTCATTATTTGTTAGTTTTATAGAGTCTTAAAAGTAATAAAAATATTCATTGACGAGAGAAGAATTATACAAGGAATTGTCCTACGTTAACCATTCTAGGGAAAACAGACAGAAATATGCATTTCTTGTTATTTCTAATCCTGATTTAATTCCGAAGGTTTTGGATATTTTATTTCAAGTGAATGATAAAACATCGTGCAGAGCTGCTTGGCTTTTAGAGTTTGTTGCTCGTGAAAATTTAGACAGCATTTTACCTTATTTAGATCGATTTACAGAACACATGCACACAGTGCACCAAGATCCTGCTGTACGACCTGTGGCTAAAATTTGCGAATACTTAATTGAAGCCTATTATCATAGAGATAATAACCACACCAAGGATTATTTAAAGCCAGAGCACAAAGAGCGCATTATTGAATTGAGCTTTGACTATATGATTACAGACCAGAAAGTTGCCGCCAAAGCCTACTCTATGAACACTTTGTATTTGTTAGGTAAAGAATACGATTGGATTCACCCAGAACTGGCAACCATTTTAGAAAAAGATTTTAATACAAATACAGCTGCCTTTAAAGCGAGAGCAAGACATTTGCTTAAAAAGTTAAAAAAGTAAGCCTTTTAGTTAAAAACTTCAAGAGTCATCCTTCCTGCTTCTGCATAAAAGAATTATCTTTGCAACTTCTAAAAACAACACAAAAGATATGTCTTTATCAAAGCTAAACGCCATTTCTCCGATTGATGGAAGGTACAGAAGTAAAACAGAAGCTTTAGCGCCTTATTTTTCAGAAGAAGCCTTAATAAAATATCGTGTTTTAGTTGAGATTGAATATTTCATTGCACTTTGCGAATTGCCTTTACCTCAGCTAGAAAGTTTTAATTTCGATTTATTTGATGAGCTTAGAGCTATTTACAAGGAGTTTTCAAGCGACGATGCTGTTGCGATTAAAGACATTGAAAAGGTGACCAACCACGACGTAAAAGCGGTTGAGTACTTTATAAAAGAAAAGTTTGACGCTTTACAGATTTCAGAATACAAAGAGTTTATCCATTTTGGTTTGACCTCTCAAGACATTAATAATACAGCTGTGCCTTTAAGTATTAAGGAAGCGATGAACAATGTGTATGTTCCTGAATATTTTACTGTTTTAGAAAAACTAGAAGCCCTTGCTAATGATTGGAAGGCTATTCCAATGTTAGCCAGAACACATGGACAGCCAGCTTCTCCAACTAGACTTGGTAAAGAAATTCAAGTGTTTGTTGTGCGTTTAAAAGAGCAGTTTAATTTATTAAACGATATACCAAGCGCAGCAAAATTTGGTGGAGCAACAGGAAATTTCAATGCACATCATGTGGCTTATCCAAATGTAGACTGGAAAGCCTTTGGACGAAAGTTTGTACAAGAAAAATTAGGCTTACAACACTCCTTCCCAACCACACAAATTGAGCATTACGACCATATGGCTGCATTGTTTGATTGTTTAAAACGTATTAACACTATCATTATTGATTTAGATAGAGATATTTGGACCTATGTGTCTATGGATTACTTTAAACAAAAAATAAAGAAAGGTGAAGTTGGAAGTAGCGCCATGCCTCATAAAGTGAATCCAATCGATTTTGAAAATAGCGAAGGTAACCTAGGTATTGCTAATGCTGTTTTTGAGCACTTATCTGGAAAATTACCTATCTCAAGATTGCAGCGTGACCTAACCGACAGTACTGTTTTACGAAATGTTGGAGTGCCTTTTGGACATACACTTATTGGATTTAAGTCGACCTTAAAAGGATTGAATAAATTATTGTTAAACGAAAGCAAGTTTGCTGAAGATTTAGAAAACAATTGGGCTGTTGTTGCCGAGGCAATACAGACCATATTGAGACGTGAAGCGTATCCAAATCCTTACGAAGCTTTAAAAGGTTTAACACGTACTAACGAAGCGATTACACAACAGTCTATTTCCAATTTTATTGATACTTTAGATGTTAGTTCTGACATAAAAGCAGAATTAAAAGCCATAACACCGAGTAACTATACAGGAATTTAATGAACGATCGTTATATCTTAATAGTCACAGCTGTGCTTGTTGCCTTCTTTTTTGTTGGTGGCTTGATGGATATTCTAGGTCATTTTTTATCAAAGATGTTCTTGTTTGTAGGTTTCCTTGTCATTGTTATTTACATGATCATTGTTAAGGCACAAGACGAATCTGAAAATCAATAAAAAAACCTGCCTTATTTAGACAGGTTTTACATTAACATTTTTTACTTCAATTATTTTTCTACACGAAGTTGATGTAGTGTGTTTTATTGGAAATCGAAAAAGTTCATGAAATCATTTACAGCAGTTTCGTCTGAGCTTAATTTACCAACCACATCTCCAAGCTTCATTATTTTTGCTGGCTGCATATTATCGCCTAAAACTCTAATGACTGCAAATCCTCTATCATTGGCATTTCCGAATATGATAAGTTCATCAATGTAATCGTCATCACCAATATACTTAACAACCACTTTTCCGTCGGTTGAATTTCCACCTCTAAAAAGCTCTTGATACTTTTCGTCTTTCAACAAGGATTGAACTTTAGCCAGTTCTACTTTATACTCTTCTGCATTATCAACTCCCAAGGTATAACCAAGCATGTTAAGTTTGTCAATAGACTCATAGGCATCTTTTTGATCGTCTGTAAGTTCAATGTTGTCTACAGACACAAAGCTTACTGGAATATCAATAGATATAAAATTTGGTGATTCTTGATTGGCTACGAAGTAGCTTTGTAATGTCTCTCCATAGTTGCAGCTCGTTAAAGCGACAACTATGAAAAGTGACATTACTATGTTTTTGATTGATGAAATATTCATGATGATTATAATTGATTGATGCTTAGTTTTTCTCTCCAGCTTTCTTTAAATGCTTACCACCTGGAACGTTCATTTTGTCTGTAAGCTTAGAAATTTGTCTTAGGTCTATATCACCTGTTAACGATAAGATTACAGTTTCTATTTCACGTTTTTTACCATTAATGTTAATGTCTTGTCCAGCTGTCATTTCTTTAAGTCCGTTTACAAACATTAAAAGTTCTTTTACGTGGTTGTCATCTTTACCTTCCTTTACGTAAATTTTAACGGTTTGATCACCATCTTTCATACGCATTAACTCTTCTAAACTTGAGCTTTTTAAGTAACTGCTCACTTGAGCATTCATTTTACTTGAGATGGCTTCGTCTCCAGTAGTTAACACTTTTAATCCAGTGATTTTTTTCATCATATCTACCATGGCTTGAGATTCTGGATCGTCTGTTTTGATGTCGATTTCTGCAAGCATGTTAAACATTTTACTGTTTACCACTATGGATGTTACACCTTCCATATCTTCAAATTGATCAAAAATGCTCTGACCATAAGACATTACTGATGTCATCACAACTGCTATTAATAATATTGCTTTTTTCATGTTTTCTTGTTTTTTAATTAATGATTTCTTTATTAGTTTTTAAAAATTTTGTTTTGTGTGTTTGAAAATGCTCCTAACAGGGCTACATTTTCGGTTCCTTTTTCTAAAGATGTTGACATTAAATTCAAAGCATCCATACTTTCTGTTCCTTTATTAAATTTTGAAGCCAATAAATTGAAGGCTTCTACAGTTTGATTGTAAGCCAAAAGTTCGTCTTGAGATAAATCATTCATACTTTTTGCTTGATTACCAAACTGAATATACACTGCAAACATTAGAACTGCTATTGCTGCAACAGATATCCATTTGTACAAGGTGTACGTCTTTTTAGGTTGTAATGGAATTGTTTTAGTGTACTGTTCTTTTTGGGTTTGCAAAAAATATACAAACATTGGTTTATACATTTCCAAGTGTGGCGCTACAACTTCTTGCGAAAAATAGTTTTTAAGCTGTTGCTCTTCTTGTAAAGTAGTTTCTCCGTTGTCGTACTTTTCTAGTAACTTTTCAATCTTATCTAACACCATAACTGTGTGTTTTAGTTAATTTTTCTCTTAATGTTTTTCTTGCTCTTGATAGTGATACTCTAATGGCTGTTTCGTTGATGTCTAACATTTTTGAAATCTCGCTAAATTCGTATTGCTCAATATCTCTAAGCTGTAATATTATTTTTTGTTGCTCTGGCAACTCTTCCATGATTTTAGAAACCCAATCTACACTATCGTTCAGCTCCACTTGTTTCTGTAGTGACACATTTTTATCTTGATAATTGCTATGCACAATTTTTAAATTTTGTGCATGTTTTGATTTCAATCGGTCAAGACAAAAGTTTTTCGTCATCGTCATTGAAAATGCTTCTACGTTATTATACTCTTGAATCTTTTGTTTGTTTCTCCACAACTTAATCAAGATTTCCTGCGTCGCATCTTCCGCTTCCTCTTGCGATACGAGTAATCGTTTCGCCAGTCGGAATACTTTATCTTTAAAAGGCATCACTATGTCTAAAAACTCAGCCTGTGTCATTTTTTGGTTTTGGTTAGTTTAGCTTTTTAAGGCTATTTGTTATTACGACGATATACTTATTATTTTGTTACAGATGGTACAAAATAATTTTTATTTCACAATAATGTTTTAACTTTAGTGTTTAAATTGAAAAAGAAGCTATGAATTATAAGTTTAAATTATTTGTCACTGCACTACTATGTGCAGTAATTACATTCAGTTGTTTTGAAGATCGAGACGATAATGGAGCTTTTGCTAGTGATATTAACGACTTTATTTGGAAAGGCATGAATTTCTGGTATTTATACAAGGCTAATATTCCTGATTTGTCTAATGATAGGTTTACATCGAATGAAGAATACGCAGATTACTTGAATCAATTTTCTAACCCACCAGATTTATTTGAAAGCTTAATTTATCAACGTCAAACTGTAGATAAATATAGTGTCATAGTTGATGACTATATTGCTTTTGAGCAATTATTAGAGGGTTGTGCAGTACGTTCAGGATATGAGATTGATTTTTATCCCGTTCCTGGAAGTAGTACTAATTTATATGGTATAGTTCGTTTGGTGTTACCTGGAGGTAGTGCTGCAGCTGCTGGTTTACAAAGAGGACAGTTGTTTTATGGTGTAAATGGTGAACAATTAACGGTTAATAATTTTAATTCATTGTTTAGCCCTGAGAGCTATGAGATAAATTTAGCAACTTATGATGATAATGGAACTCCAGAAACGACTGATGATTCTATCACACAAGAAAGTGAAACCATTTCACTAACCAAGTCGGCTTTATGCGAAAATCCAATATTTAAAACGGCGATCCTTGATGTTGAAGGAGAAAATGTAGGCTACTTAATGTATAACGGATTTGTCTCTGATTTCAATAATCAGTTAAACACTGTATTTGGTGATTTTAAAGCCAATAATGTTCAGCATTTGGTTTTAGATTTAAGATATAATCCTGGAGGTTCAGTAACAACGTCAATCTTATTGTCAAGTTTGGTTACTGGTCAACTTACCAGTGTAGTTCACAGTACAGAAGAATGGAATCCAGAAATACAAGAATTCTTTTTTAATCAGGATCCTGAAAACTTAATCAATCGTTTTCCAAATTCCTTTAATGGTGGTCCGTTAAATAGTTTATTTTTAGATAAGGTTTATATATTAACCACTAACGATTCTGCTTCGGCAAGTGAGTTGATTATTAATTCACTTAATCCACATATCGAAGTCGTACAAATTGGAACTACAACGCGCGGTAAATATCAAGGATCTATTACCTTATATGACTCAGATGATTTTCAACGAGAAGGCGCTAACCCAAATCATACTTATGCAATGCAACCATTGGTTGTTAAATATGCGAATGCAGCTGGATTTACTGATTATGATAATGGCTTAGCTCCTGATATTGTATTGTCTGAAAACCCTCAAAATTATGGCGTTTTAGGTGATGAAAATGAGCCTTTATTGGCACGTGCACTTTTAGAAATTTCCATGACTAACGCTCCTATTTTATTCAGCGAGCCTATTTTACCTTATGCTACAAGTAATTCGTTTGAAGGTTTATCTGATAAAATGTTTACAGATAAAGAACTTCCGAAAGAAGTTATTAAACGCTTAAAATTTAATCAATAAAAAAAAGCCGCTCAAATGAGCGGCTTTTTTTATGTTTTATTTGAAAATATAACCTAGTCAACAATGATTCGTTTCATATTACCAGCTCGATTATTTCCAATTCTTACGAAATACACTCCTGAAGATGCATTAGACATATCCAAGTTATATTGGTAACCTTGTCCACTTTCATTTTCTAAAGATTTCATAAATATAATTTGACCTAGAGCATTCATTACTGAAAGTTTTAAGCCTTCTTTTTCTGTTGAAGTCGGCAATTTCACAAGGTATTGACCATTACCTTTATAAACTACAATTAAATTTGTATCAACTAAAGAATCTCCAATGGATAAGCCATTATCAGCACATATTTGAATGGTCCAATCTAATAGTGCTCCACCATCTTGATTGTAATTATCAGTAATAACTAGTTTCCAATCTCCTGCAGATGATAATCCGTTAAAATCATTTAAATCTCCATCAGGTATAAATGATCCAGTAAAAGGAGCCGAACCTGAGGATATATTAACACTAGCATCATCATCAAAAACAGTGTCCGTATAATTACTGCCAGATCCACCATTTTCATCAGATAGAATAACTTCAGTATTATCTGGTCCAACTAATTTAATCTGTAAATCACCATCAAAAGTATGAAACAGATTTACGGTAACATTAATATCTGCAATAACCTTATTATCTGGAATGTTGATAATAGATTCTGTCACTGTACCAGCGTTTGGACCAATAGGGAAATTAGCATCATTAGTCGCAGTCGTACAATCAAAATTAATTACAGTGCTAGAGGCCATATTGTTAGATGCATCACCATCACCTCCTAATAATGTTGAAGAGGTAAAACTATAAGCCCCAACCGTTGATAAATTTGCTTGTGTAGCAAATGAATATGAAATTGAACTTCCTGCTGGAACATTAACTCCAACAGTTTCAACTACAGGTGTACCACCATCAATGATGTAATTAACATTAAAACCGGTTTGATCTGCAGTTCCAAAATTTTCAATCGTTACCGTTACAATTTCAGAACCCAATCCTTCTCCTGATTCAGGAGCAGTAATTGCTGTCACACCTACGTCATTTAAAAATACGTTTCGTACATTCTTAGTGAATTCATCATTTGCATTAAACTCATCAGAACCTAAAATTGTTTTAGCTTTTAATACATAGGTTTGGCCACCTGTTGATAAATCTACCGTTTGAGCAAATGTAAAAGTATCAGATGTTCCTGCTGTTAAAGTTCCTGCATAGGTCTCAGTAGCGACTAAAACATCATCTAATCTTAATTCAATATCAAAATTACTTTGGTCCAGTACACCATAATTTTTTACTCTAACTTGTACACTTTCTGTACTACCTAAAGTAGCATCACTTGGCGAAATAATATCAGCTACACCTAAGTCATTTTCAAAACCTCCAGAGAGTGAAAATGAAGCTATTCTAGTTGACCATGAGTTGGTTGCTGTAAAGTATTCAGCAGTATGCCAAAATGTAAAATCATCTGGATCCATAGTGAGATGTGAATAATCTCCAAAACGATTTGAAAAGGTTTGTACACCAATACCATCAACAATTGTTGTCTCAGCAACAGTCATAGTACCTAAAGGATCATCAAAATAACGTCCTGTATATCTAATTCCAGCTGGTAACGTTGTGCTTGCAATGTTAAAACCTAAACCAATATTTCCTTGAGCATCAATTGCGGCACTTCCCATAAATCTACTATGTCCATCTGCAGGAGCATAAGTTCCTTCTTGGTAAATACTCCAAGGGTTTGATGAATCATTTCTAAGTTCGAACCATCTAATACCAGAGGTATCACTTCCATCTACATCGACATTAAATGTGACAATCATTGAATTATGACCAGCAAACTTTCTATAGTTTACCATGTAAGATATAACACCACCTATCATATCGATTTTTTGAGTAGTTCCTGGCTGAGCGACATCACCTGTACCAAATGGAGCAAATGTTGATTCAAACGGAACAGTTGGCAGCTGCAATGGCACTGACGAAACCGTTGAATTAGAAGTTGTTACCCAATCCATGTCGATTTCCCAAATTTTTAAATGATCTTCAGTTATAGCACCACTCCAACCATCATCTTGTAAATACACAATATAACCAGGAGTGTTGGCGTCATAGGAACCACCAAGTAAGTTTGCAGGCTCAGGACTAAATACAGTATTTGTGTTTGGTATAATACCAGGTAAAGTAAACCCTACAATTGCAGGATTGGCATCACCATCAATTAAAGCTTGTCTATCTAAAGCAAAAGTGTTATTTGCACTTTTATTAGCCGTCATGTAATAAGCATCATGCCAAATTGTATAGTGAGGATAATCAGGGAAAGAATCTAAAGGATATTCCCAAGTGTTATAAGTTCCAGTAGGATCAGGCGTAGTTGAAACTGCGATCATTAACCCATTGTTAGATGTATTGAATTGGCTAATAAACCATCTATCGGCTAATTGATCATACAAAATAATAGGATCTCCATCATTAACATTTCCAGGCCATAACGTTCCTAAGTTAGATGGTCCAGCTAATACATTTCCAGATTTATCAAAAATTTTAAAAGCAGAGTTTACGGCATGGACATAATGATTTGGGCCTACCGCACCTGTAGGATCTGGTGGCACAAAACCTTGAGTTTCCGTAATGCTAGTCCCATCAAAATTTTCCTCTAGTGCATAAGAATGAATACCTCCAAAATCACGTTGAGCTTTTTCCTCACCATTTAATGGCAATGCATTTTGATTGAATTTTTTAGGATAACGCATTTCATTATTTCCGTATTTGAAATTCTGAGGATCATTGTTATGCGTTGGAACAATTATTGGAAAATCCTTAAGTGGTTGTGAAACTCCTAAAAACTTAGCGTTAGCAGTGTAGGTAGGATAATCTTTTTGCGCAAAAGTGTTTGAAACTAAAGACACAAAAAGAATCATTAGTAATAATTTTTTCATGTTGATTAATTTTTATTAGTAATGCAAGGATAAGGCTTTTATTAAAAAGTTTAAAGTTTTTGTTAATAAGTTGATATTTAGCGTTTAAAAATTTCTGATGAATTCTAATTTTTAGCTTAAATTTGCACCTTTAATTTTCATCTCTAAAAAAGACTCAATGATTCATTTCTTTGGAAACGTAAACAGCAAAGTTTTTGCTGTTCAAACAGCAGAAGAATTAACAGCTGAAACAATATCAAAGTTAACATGGCTTTTTGGCAACCAACCTAAAATAGAACAAGCATCTCTCGATGCTTTTTTTGTTGGTCCACGTGCAGCAATGATAACACCTTGGAGTACCAATGCTGTTGAGATTACTCAAAACATGGGAATTGGAGGAATTATTCGCATTGAAGAATTTAAGGCTGTAGCTGAAGATTTTAAAGGTTATGACCCAATGATTTCAGAAAAATACAAAGGGTTAAATCAAAAATCATTTACTATAAACATTCAACCTGAAGCAATTTTAGAGATTGATGATATTTCAGCTTATAACCAAAAAGAAGGTTTAGCGCTGAG
>CAZRDG010000065.1:0-10547 GCA_964598775.1 uncultured Lacinutrix sp. | reverse complement strand
CCTCCTGATGCACAATTGTCTGTCCAGGTAGTGAATAAAGTCTTAGGCCAGTCTTCATTACATTTTTCTAATTGATAATCAGCGATATCTTCTATCACCGGATTCGTCATATCATACTCTCTGGCAACTCTTGTAGTTTCAGTATCTGAATTTCCGCAAGCATCTGTTACTGTGAACGTGTATAAACGGTATTGGATACAGCCATCTTCACTTTCACCATCAGCAATACCTTCATCCGACTCTATCTCGCCACCAACTCCACAATAACTAATCCATTCTGTGGTTAAATTTTTTGGCCAATCTTCATTACATTTTTCCAATTGAAAAGGAGGTAATACAGTAATTTCTGGTGGATCAAAAGTTCTGACTTGATTTTGCGTTGATGTTTGACCAAATGTAAACTGAATGGTAAATGCAAAAAATACGTACAAAAGATTTATTTTATTAAAATGGCGTAGTTTTAACATGATGTATTTTTATAACCAATATGTTCTGCCTAACACTAAAGTAAATTCTGATGATGGATAGATATTCAGGGAAAGTTGATAATCTAAATTAACAAAAGCAATGTTTTGATTGCAATAATTAGCACAAATTACTAATAATCTGTGATGAACTGTCACTTAACACCCTTAAATTTGATGAAATAATTACAATAATTCTGATTTATATTACAACTGCTTTTTGAATAAAACCATATTTAACCTTTATATAATGCTTCTTTTAGTCCTTTCATAAATGAATTCTCATCGTCAATGTGAACAATATTTATATCAGTATGTTTTTTAGGAACAATATCAAAATTAAATGTAATTGGATAAATTCTAAAATTCGTTTCTGTGTTTTTTGTTTCTGTTTTTCTTAACTCAGCAAATTTTATTTCCTCAGTACAATGGTTAGATTTGAAATAATCCTCTGAAAAGACAGGCAAGAATATCTTTGAATTTAAAATAGCCTCCTTATAAAAATCTTGAAATTGCTCACCAGGTGGAATACTTTCTTCATCAAAAAATATGTTGATTTTTTTGTCTTCTGAATTTTTAAATCCCTTAAGAGGTATATACACATTTTTCTTCACCCATTTCGCTTGTTTACGAGAATAACTTATAAATAAATCATAAGTTTCACCTCCATCAATTACACCCTGTTTAATGTATTTCTTTTTGTATTGCCAAATAAAAATGGCTACCATAAACATACTAAGTGATGGTAAGCCAGGCCTTATAATTTTATTTCCAGGCATAAAATAAATAATCACCACTAAAATTATTAAACCTGCAAAGAATGAAATTACAGCCAATATAAGTGGTTGTGTTTGCAGTTTTTTGGCTCGCTTAAAAATCCAATCGAAAAATAAGGCAATGAATATGATAGATGAAAGGACAATTAAAAACTGAATCCACATATTGTTAATTGGTTGAATAGCCAACCTATTCCCTTCTAATTGGTCTAATAATGCCCAAGACAATAGGTAAGGTCCTGGTACATCTTTACCATTAAATTGAAATTGATCTGTTTTGTTTTTTACATCTGCAATTATTATAAACTTATTTCTAATATTAAAACTTTCATCTTGTTTTTTGTTTAAAAGCGAATTTCCTGTGTTATTATTAGGTTCATAAGTCCAGGTTAATACTTCAAGGTTGGCTTGATTTCCATAAGGCAAAATATAAGTTTCATTTGTCAAAATTGAATTATCCGGATTTGCAGCTTTTAAAGGTAAAGCCGGGACTTTTATTGCTCTTGAACTAGCTGAAAATTTTAAAAAAGATTCATACCAGATAATTCCAGAAGGTTCATGAATATCTACTCTTGTATGTAATCGTCCATAGCTAAATTTACTATATAATTCTGAGTCTCTTTCATTTTCATTCGTTTCATAATCCAATTGATTATTCTCAGAATAAACATCATAAACACCAAAAACATTAACACCATTAACTTGCAAATTACTTATTGCTTCAATAAATAAGGAATCCTTTTTATTATTTTCTTTAAATGAAAAATCAAGAATAATTGCTTCAGGTCTATCCTTAATTTCCATTTCAGATGACATTTTATTAATAGTATCTAAAAGCTTAACTATTCGTTCTCGATAATCAACATCCTTAATTTCTGGAATATCAATAAAAAAGATTCTATCAGACACAAAACTGTCATAGTCTGAATTAAAATATACTGCCTTATAAGTAATAAAATCTAAATTACGTAAGCCTCGATCTGCAATCATTGCAGCTAATGTGAGAACCATTACAAATCCTGTTAAATAAAAAAAGAGTCTATTATTAATAAGAACTCTCTTTATTTTCCATGAAATATTCATTCCTAATTCATTCTTTGGTTTAGTTGATTTTCTAGATTTTTGGCTTTAGCTATAAACCGTCTTGGATTTTCGTGTTGCAATTCAAGGCAACCGTTAATTAATAACTTAACCGTATAAGCCCATGCAAAATATTCATTAGCTAAAATCTGATCTTTTAAAAAGACATTGGCTGTCTTCTTCTTATTTAGATTGTCGAAGTAAGTAACTTTGGCATCACTTAAACTGTCCTCTATTTTTGTAAAATGTACAGCGGCATCTAACCAAGCTTTGCGCTGTTTGAGATTTCCTTTTCTAAAATAAGCCTCAGTTAAAATTAATGCAGATTCTATAAATTCATCTCTCTGTAATTCTCCTTTATTAATGGCCTGTTGATATTTTAAAATGCCAGAGGAGTCCATACCTCTTTCTAATAGTTTAAAACCATCTCGTGAATTACTACCAAATTTTCTTAATTTTCTTCTCTGAACTGTTAGGTTTTTACTAAAAAATTTATTGATATCCTGCTCAGTTACTAATTGGATATCTTTTAATTTGTTATTGTTATTAGATTCTTGATTTTTTGTTAAATATTTTGAAGTTTCGGTTACATAAAGTAATCTATTGCTAATCAGTAAGCTGTCACCAGCTATTACACCTAATTTTTTTAGATCTTCATCCTCTAGTTGAATCTTGGTTCGATTGTTAATGGCAACTTTCCCCTCAATTAATTTAAAATTTACATCTTCATTATTAACTGTAACTTCGAATTCTGTTTTAATAGTTCGCAAATGTTCTTTTTTACCAGTACTATAGGCTGTAACAGTTCCAAAAGCTTTTGTGATTTTTGCCCAAAATCTGCCAAATATACCTTGAGTTGGGCGATACGATGAACTTCCAAATTCTAACTCTAAATAACCATTTATTTCAAGGTTTTTAGCTCCATCATTTACCGAAATTCTAACAAGTGTATTTGCCGGAACATTGATGGTCGAACCAGGTTTTATTGTGGTTACGTTTTTTTCTACCTTTTTAATAATCTTTCCATCTGGAGTGTAAATTGTGACTGTATTTAAACTTCCCAGATCTTTATTATCACCTTCTTCTAAATAAATAATTTTTCCAATTCCACTTTCCTGCCCTGAACTCAACATTGGAAAACTAAATATTGAAATTAGGAAAACAAAAACCAGAGAATTTATCGTTTTGTTGGCTATCATAATTATTAAAATGAACCTATTGAATTACTAAAGATAGTGAATTTAAGGTTATATGATTATCAAATCATCATTTACAAGATCCTAATTCATTAAGATGTTTAAAAAAAAGAGAGCAAATTATTGATGTTTGTTTAAATTTAATAAAGACTTATAAATAATAAAGACCTTCAATTTCTTGAAAGTCTTTATCCTAAAGTGACCTCGGCAGGATTCAAACCTGCAACCTCTTGAGCCGTAATCAAGTGCACTATTCAGTTATGCTACGAGGCCATTTTTGAGGATGCAAATATAAGTTTTAATTTTTTCACACAAAAGAATTTATTAGCAAAATCTAAATGGTTATTTTTGGACTATGGTAACTACGGAAAAGCTAAAAGATCTCAATTATATTTTTAACAAGGAGCTCCTTAATGAAATCTCATTGCATGGAACTTTAAAAAAGTTCTCGAAAAATCAGATCATTATAGATATCGGTCAAAAACTAGAATTTGTACCAATATTGCTCAGTGGCAATATAAAAGTGTTACGCGAAGATGAAAGTGAAAATGAAATTTTACTCTATGTTTTAGAAGAAAGTGATACCTGCGCAATGTCTTTAACTTGCTGCTTTTCTAACAAAATGAGTAAAATTAGAGCTGTTGCAGATAAACCATCAGAAGTCATTATGATTTCAATATTGAAAATGCAAGAATGGCTCAACACATATGAAGATTGGAGAAACTTTATCTTACAAAGTTACCAAACGCGTTTTAACGAAATGCTAGAAACTATTGACACCTTAGCATTCATGAAAATGGATGAACGCTTATTTAAATACCTCACAGATCAAGTAAAATTGAATGCTTCGGAAATAATTGAAATCACACATCAAAGTATTGCAGATGACTTAAATACTTCCAGAGTTGTAATCTCAAGACTTCTTAAACAATTGGAAATTGAAGGAAAAATAAAACTAGGTAGAAACAAAATAGAGGTTTTATCCTTTTAAGTAACATATATTACCTCAGTAAACTATATATCTTATACTTTTGCACCATCAAACACTAAAAAATATATGGAAGCTATATTAAATCCGTGGCCTTGGTATGTATCAGGACCTTTAATAGCCATTGTAATGGCTCTATTACTTTACTTTGGAAAAACTTTCGGCATGTCTTCTAACCTTAGAACCATGTGTGCTATGGGAGGTGCAGGAAAATATTCAAACTTTTTCAAATTGAATTGGAGAGATCATGCTTGGAATTTAACTGTTGTTCTTGGAGCCGTTATTGGTGGCTTCATTGCGGTTCAGTTTTTATCAAACGACAGTAGTACACAACTTAACCCAAAAACAGTTTTTGAATTGGAAGCACTCGGTTTTTCTAATGTTGGACAATCACTTGTTCCAAATGAATTGTTTAACACTGATGCCATGACATCAATTAAAGGGCTAGCACTTTTAATCATTGGAGGCTTATTGGTTGGTTTTGGAACACGATACGCAGGAGGTTGCACTTCAGGTCATGCCATAACAGGGCTTAGTAGTTTGCAACGTCCATCATTAATTGCGGTTATTGGCTTTTTTATTGGAGGTTTAATTATGGCTAATTTTTTATTTCCAATTATTTTTTAAGTTATGAAGTTTGTTAAATTTTTACTCGTTGGAATTGTATTCGGAATCGTCTTAGTAAAATCTGAAGCTGTATCATGGTATCGCATCTACGAAATGTTTCGGTTTCAGTCCTTTCACATGTATGGCATTATTGGAACAGCAATAGCTTCTGGAGTTTTATTTTTACAACTATCGAAAAGAAGTAAACTTAAAACCATTAATGGAGCAGAACTTTTTGTTCCTAAAAAGGAAAGAGGTCTTACTCGATATATTGTAGGTGGAATAATTTTTGGCTTAGGTTGGGCAATGGTTGGTGCTTGTCCTGGTCCAATGTACATCTTATTAGGCACAGGAGTTTATTCGATGGCTATTGTTATAGCGGCAGCTGTTGTAGGCACATTTATTTATGGCATTTTAAAAGACAAACTCCCACACTAACATGGAATTAAACCAGATATTAGGATACATTGGCGCATTAGTAGTTGGTCTCGTTCTGGGACTTATTGGTGGTGGTGGCTCAATACTCACAGTCCCAATTCTAGTCTATTTAATAGGGTTAAATCCGGTAACAGCAACGGCCTATTCTCTTTTTGTAGTGGGTACAACATCATTATTTGGAGCTTTTCAGAATTACAGAAATAAAATGGTTGATTTGCGTACAGCAATTGTTTTTTCAATTCCAGCTTTTATTGCTGTTTACTTGACCAGACGTTATTTAGTGCCTGCAATTCCAGATTCTTTGTTTACAATTTTTGACTTTGAAATAACGAAGAATATTTTCATCATGATATTTTTTGCTATCATTATGTTATTGGCATCAATATCAATGATTAAAACTAAGAAGAAAGGCAATTTTGCAGAACAAGAAATTAAATATAACATTCCGTTAATTATTGTTGAAGGCATTATTGTTGGAGCACTAACTGGGATAGTCGGTGCAGGAGGCGGTTTTTTAATTATACCAGCTCTGGTACTTTTGGCAAAACTACCTATGAAGTTGGCAGTTGGCACTTCATTAGTAATCATTTCTGCGAAATCTTTGATTGGATTTTTAGGTGATGTTCAAAACTTAGCAATAGATTGGACTTTCCTTATTATCTTTACATTATTGTCAATTATTGGAATATTGATTGGTGTTTACGCGACAAAATTTATCAGTGGTGAAAAATTAAAAAAGGGCTTTGGCTGGTTTACTTTACTCATGGCTGTATACATTATTTATAAAGAGTTGTTCTAACTCAATGTGATAAATGTCACAAAACTAAATCGCAAAGCATTGTATCTTTGCATAAATAATTTAAATATGAAAATAGAACAAATATACACAGGCTGTCTTGCACAAGGCGCATATTACATAGAGTCTAATGGTGAAGTGGCAATTATTGATCCTTTAAGGGAAACACAGCAATATATTGATAAAGCAAAATCTGAAAATGCAAAAATTAAATATGTTTTTGAAACACATTTTCATGCCGATTTTGTCTCTGGTCATGTTGATTTGGCCAAAAAAACTGGAGCAACTATAGTATTTGGGCCAGGTGCATCGACAAATTATGACACCCATATTGCCATTGATAATGAAGAATTTAAAATTGGTAATATCACTATTAAAGTCTTACACACCCCAGGCCATACTTTAGAGTCATCAACTTTTTTATTAATAGACGAAAAAGGGAACAATCATGCTATTTTTTCTGGAGATACTCTCTTTTTAGGTGATGTTGGTCGTCCAGATTTGGCAATAAAATCTGACCTTACAAAAGAAGATTTGGCAGCGATGCTTTATGATTCTTTAAGAAATAAAATCATGCCTTTAGCTGATAACGTTATTGTATATCCTGCTCATGGAGCTGGATCAGCATGTGGTAAAAACCTTAGCAAAGAAACTGTTGGCACTATTGGTGGTCAGAAAAAAACTAATTATGCACTAAGAGCAGATATGACAAAGGAAGAATTTGTAAAAGAAGTGTTGGATGGTATACCACCTCCACCACAATATTTTGCAAAAAACGCAATGATGAACAAAATGGGTTATGAGTCTTTTGAAAATGTATTGCAAACTGGTGACGTGGCTTTAGACGCAACTGAATTTGAAGCATTGGCAAATCATGAAGGTGCCTTAGTACTTGACGTCAGATCTCAATCCGATTTTGTTAAAGGCCACATACCAAACTCAATTTTTATAGGCCTTAATGGTGGATTTGCGCCTTGGGTTGGAGCTTTAATTACAGATTTAAAGCAACCGATTTTGTTAGTAGTTCCTGAGGGAAAATCTAAAGAAGCAGTGACACGTTTATCTCGTGTAGGTTATGATAACACCTTAGGTTATCTTGAAGGTGGAATGGATGCTTGGAAAGCAGCTGGTAAAGATGTTGATACTTTAGAATCAATTACTGCCGAAGAATTTTCAAATAGATTTAAAAAAGGTAATTTAAACATCCTTGATGTGCGAAAAGATGGGGAATTTGCATCAAGTCATATTGAAAACGCTCAACATTTTGCACTAGATTACATTAATGATAAAATGAATGAAGTTTCAAAAGACAAAACATATCACATTCATTGTGCAGGAGGTTATCGTTCTGTAATTGCAGCATCCATATTAAAAGCTAGAGGATTTAATAATATAGTTGATATTGCTGGTGGATTTGGCGCTATTAAAAATACAGATTTACCAATTACAGATTTTGTTTGTCCTTCAACATTATAAAATTTAAATTTTAGAAATTATGAAAAAAAACATGGGAAACACAGACAAGGCAATTAGAGTAATTTTGGCTCTGGGCATTGCTTTACTTTACTACTTTGATATTATTCAAGGTACTTTAGCTTATGTATTAATGGCCTTAGCTATTATATTTTTAATAACAAGTTTCATTAGTTTTTGCCCATTATACAAACCATTTGGTATTAATACATGTAAAACAAAATGATGCACACAACACTGACAATTCAAAACTTAAAATGTGGCGGTTGTGCTAATACAATCATTACTAGGCTCAACACTATTAATGGTATCGATACTGTGACAGTTAGTAACGACACAAATTCTGTATCATTTAATTACAGCGACGAAAACTCTTTGAATACGTCTATAGAATTAATTTCAAAACTAGGCTATCCAGTTGAAGGTGAACAAAATCCTTTAAGTAAAAAAGCTAAAAGCTATGTGAGTTGTGCGGTAGGTAGAATGAGTAAATAACAGATTTTAATTATTATAACACTAAAAAAGCTCTGAAGAAATTCAGAGCTTTGTTTAAATAATTTCAGCACTTAAACCTGCATCCAATAGCATAGAACACCTTGGTTCAAGCTCATCATAAACACCAGTTTTAACAGTGCACTTTCCTTTATAATGCACTATAATAGAACATTGCTCAGCCTGTTCCGGTGTATGTTCACAAGCATAAATAAGTGTGTCTATCACATGGTCGAATGTGTTAACATCATCATTATATAACACTATTTCATTATGCTTAACAACTTCCTCTTCAAGTAATAGGTCTTCAGAGGTTTTCTTCTGTGTACTCATGGCAAAAGTTTTATACTAATTTAAGAATTTTAATGAAACCCAATTGTTTCTTTCCAATGTTTCAACTAATTTTAACATATACTTATTGCACTCGGCTTCTATAATTTTAATGTCATTTTCATAAAAACCGCTTAAAAATAAAGTTCCATTCTTATTCAAGCATTTTGCATATTGTTCTATATCTTGTAACAAGATATTTCTGTTGATGTTTGCTATTATTACATCATACATTTTCCCTTTGAGAATTTGAGCGTCGCCTTCATATACACTAATATTTTTACATTCGTTTCGCTCTACGTTTTCAATACTGTTTAAATAACACCAATTATCAATATCTATAGCATCAATTTTTGACGCTCCTCTCATTTCCGAAAGAATGGCTAAAACTCCTGTTCCACAACCCATATCTAAAACCGTTTTCTCCGAGAATTCATTTTTTAAAATATGCTGAATCATCATATGAGTGGTTTCGTGATGTCCAGTACCAAAACTCATTTTTGGCTCTATAACAATATCGTATGGTGTATTAAAAGATTCATGAAAAGGCGCTCTTACTGCACATAAATTATCAACCACAATAGGATGAAAGTTTTTTTCCCATTCTTCGTTCCAGTTGGTTTGTTCAATATCTTCAAAAGTAAAAGAGATTTCAAATTCATTAGAATTCAAAATTTGAATATCCTCTAAGATATTCTCATTCCATTCATCTTTTTGAATATAAGCTGTAACACCATCATCAGTTTCCACGAAACTTTCAAAGCCAGCGTAACCTAGTTCAGCAATTAATATTTCAACTGCAGGTTGAAGTGGTTTTACTTTAAAATAATATCCTAAGTATACCATGTTCTATTTCATAACTTTAATTAACCATTTATCTTGCGAAATACCCCAAGACTCAATTTTACCTTCCAGATGCTCGAGAACTTTAAATTTACCAATAAACAAGTTAAGCATGAATTCTGGTGGTTGGTATGCAGCAAAAGTTCTGTGACCTTCCAAAGTATTGGCTTGTACTACTAGCTTATGATCATCAAAAACATTTTTATCCATTGCTAGTAGTTTTTCTCTGAATGCATTTCCGTGCGTTGTAACAATTATAATGGCATTAGGTTTTGAAATCCTCCACAATTCATTAATCCATTTATAATGCAAACTTTCCGACAGATGTGTAAAAACTGAAATGCCATAAATTGCATCAAAAAAATCATCTGCATACGCTGTTGGAGGATTTAAATTATTTAAACTAAATTCAACGTTCTTTATATTGGCTTGATTCCAAGTAATTGTTTTTTTATTGTAATCTGTTCCAAAAAAATTAGCATTTGGAGCCAGCTCAGGAAAATGCCTTATTATTCTTGATGGACCACAACCCCAATCTAAAACATTACAATTATTAAAATCTAAATGTTCATCGAACATTTTTTTAAAAAACTTGGCAGTGTTAATGCCAGAATTATAATAATTACGATAGCTTAAGTTAAAGGATTCATATAGCAAATAATCAGGAGGAATTGGCGTATTTGGAAATTCTGATTTAAAAGCATTATTGTCAGAAGCCTGTTTCACTTTCATCCAATGGAATCGCAAATTGTCTGATATTTTAATAACTCCTATTTTACGCAGAAAGCGCTTAATGTTGGCTTTATTCATTAAAATGCATTTACAATGGCAAAAAAATCTTCAGCATTAAGAGCTGCTCCACCAATAAGTCCGCCATCTACATCTGGTTTTGAGAAAATTTCTTGGGCATTACTTGGTTTTACACTGCCACCATAAAGTATGGAGACTTGATTCGCCGTAGTTTCATCATACTTGTTAGCTAATGTCGTTCTTATAAATTTGTGCATGTCTTGAGCTTGCTCTGGAGAAGCGGTTTCTCCTGTTCCAATAGCCCAAACTGGTTCA
>CAZRDG010000064.1:0-10578 GCA_964598775.1 uncultured Lacinutrix sp. | reverse complement strand
CTGTTTCTCGACTCCAAATTCAAAACAAAAACAAAAACAAAAAACGTATTCAAGGATTGTATAGCAAGCAAGATTTAGAAAACCTTGAAGTCTATGCGCCAAATAACAAAACTTGTAAACAGGCTGTTATTGTTGGTGGTGGACTTATTGGTATTGAACTTGCTGAAATGTTGCATTCTCGTCATATTCCTGTAACCTTTTTAGTGCGTGAAAGTAGTTTCTGGAATGGTGTTTTACCTACTGAAGAAAGTGCTATGATTAACAAAGAAATACTCGGCAATGGTATTGATTTAAGACTGTCAAACAATTTAAAAGAAATTAAATCTGATGAAAACGGAAAAGTTAAATCAGTAATTATTGAGGAAACTGGTGAAGAAATTCTATGTGATTTTGTTGGATTAACGGCTGGAGTTTCTCCGAATATTGATGTAGTGAAAAATTCAGAAATAGAAACTGGTCGAGGTGTTAAAGTGAATCGCTTTTTAGAAACGAACATTTCGAATATTTATGCTATAGGCGACTGTGCCGAACAACATGATGCCATAGGAAATCGCAGACCAATTGAAGCGGTTTGGTACACAGGACGTATGATGGGAGAAACAGTAGCACAAACCATTTGTGGCAACAAAATAGAATACAAACCTGGACATTGGTTCAATTCAGCTAAGTTTTTTGATATTGAATATCAAACTTATGGCTGGGTTTGGGCACAGCCAAAAGACAATGAAGAATGTTTTTATTGGGAACACGAAAGTGGCAAAAAATGTATTCATATGAGTTATGATAAAAATACTCGTGAATTTATAGGTATTAACAATTTCGGCATACGAATGCGTCATGAGTTTTTTGATAAAGTTCTTACTGAGAAAAAAACCATTGAATATGTATTAGAACATTTAGCTGATGCTAATTTTGATCCTGAGTTTTATAAACTCCATGAAAAAGAAATCGTGGCAAAATTCAATACTGAAAACAGCACCAATATTCAACTAAAAAAGAAAAGCTGGAAACGCATTTTCAGTGCTTAATTATATGAAACAAATACAAAACATAGGATTAAGTCTTTTTTTAATCGGTCTTGCTATATTCACTTCTCTCATCTTTTTTGGGAGCTATGAAGTCACTCCAAAAATTCTGGAGAATCTAGTCAACTACAAAGGCATAAAAAGCGAACTTTTTATCAAAAACATGAATAGTCAAGTTGTTGGTAAGGAATTTAGTAATCCGTTTTCGTTTTCAATAGAAATTACATCAGCCTTAGAAAGTGCAAACGAAACACACAAACAAAACAGTGAATGGAATAACGTAATTTGGGACAAACCTCATAGCTTTTCCTATGAAATAGCAAAACAATCAGGCAGTGGTTTAGTAAAAAACAATCCATGGTTATTTTGGTGGCTCACCTTTGGATTAGGCATAATTGGAGCTTTGATGTATATCATTCCAAATGTGGTTATAAAAGGACCACCTGGAATTAAAAACAATGGCATTTGGTTTAATGCTGCCACTAATAGAGGTTGGATTGGTTGGTTTGCATTTATCTTTTTGGTTGGCTTTTATTTGTTACTCTATTTCAGACCAGATTACATTGTGAATTGGACTTACATTGTCGATCCAATAAGTGAAAGTTTAAGTGGAAATTTAGCTAGTCAGTGGTTTTTATATGGGTTTTTGTACTGCACTGTTATGACTGTGATGGCAATAAGAATGTATATAAAGTATCGCCATAACAAATACCAAATATTACGAACCACTTCAGTACTGTTCTTTCAAATTGTGTTTGCATTTTTAATTCCTGAAATTTTAGTGCGCTTTGAAAAACCTTGGTACGACTTTAAAAATGCCTTTCCTTTAGATTATGATTTCTTTTTTAGTTGGAATTTAGATCAGCTTATCGCAAGTGGTGGATTGGGATTATTCATTCTCATTTGGGGAATTATCCTTACACTTATTATAGTTCCTGTGATGGTATATTTCTTTGGGAAACGATGGTACTGCTCTTGGGTTTGTGGTTGTGGTGGCTTAGCGGAAACACTTGGTGATCCTTACAGACAATTATCTGATAAATCTCTGAAAGCCTGGAAGCTAGAACGTTGGGTTGTTCATGGTGTTTTGGTGTTTGCGTTAGTGATGACAGGATTTACGCTTTACTCCTATTTTTCTGGAGCTGATGCTGTTTTAGGAATTAAAACACAAACTATTCAAGATATTTATGGCTTTTTAATTGGAGCCATTTTCGCTGGTGTAATTGGCACAGGCTTTTATCCAATTTTTGGAAATCGTGTGTGGTGCCGCTTTGGTTGTCCATTAGCAGCTTACTTAGGCATTGTGCAACGCTTCAAATCTCGATTCAGAATTACAACTAATGGCGGACAATGTATCTCATGTGGTAATTGTTCTACTTATTGCGAACAAGGTATTGATGTAAGAGCTTATGCGCAAAAAGGAGAAAATATTGTACGAGCTAGTTGTGTTGGATGCGGCATATGTTCTGCAGTTTGCCCAAGAGGTGTTTTAAAATTAGAAAATGGACCTGAAAAAGGCCGTATCAATCCTACAGAAATCCTTCTTGGCAATGATTTGGATTTAATGGATCTGGTGAATCAAAAATAACAATAAAACTATTGTACTTTTGCAACTTCAAAGCAAACACTTAATGTCAATAATAAAAGTTATTATTCCTGCATATAACGAAGCCGATTCTATTGCGAATGTCATTAATGATATTCCAAACATAGTAGATGAAGTTATTGTTGTGAGTAATAATTCTACTGATGCTACTGAAACCAATGCAAAACAAGCAGGAGCAACTGTTTTAACCGAAAATCAAAAAGGTTATGGTTATGCTTGTTTAAAAGGGATGGATTATGTTTCAAAGCTAGAAACAAAACCAGACATTATTGTATTTCTTGATGGTGATTATAGTGATTATCCTGAAGAGCTGTCCAAAATAGTAGAACCGATTGTAAAAGAAAACATTGATTTTGTAATTGGTGCTCGTGTTAAACGACTTAGAGAGCAAGGTTCTATGACCATACCTCAAATTTTTGGCAATTGGCTTGCCACTACTTTAATGCGTTTTATGTTCAATTCAAAATTTACAGATTTAGGTCCTTTTAGAGCCATTAAATATGAGAAACTATTAGCTTTAAACATGGAAGACAAAACCTATGGCTGGACAGTAGAAATGCAATTAAAAGCCTTAAAACAAAAATTAAACTATGTTGAAATTCCTGTGAACTATAGAAACCGAATTGGTGTTTCAAAAGTGTCTGGAACTGTAAAAGGTGCTATATTTGCAGGCATAAAAATACTAGGTTGGATTTTTAAATACAGCTTTAAAAAATGATTTTAGAAACCATTATTATCATTGTTTATTCTGCAGCGCTCATAATGATTTTTATGTATGCTTTGGCTCAGTTAAATCTGCTATTTAATTACTTATCAGCTCAAAAAAAACAAGACCAAGCTCCAAAGTTCGATTTATCAAATCCTGATGAAATTCCTTTTGTAACGATTCAGCTTCCAGTATACAATGAGCTCTATGTGATGGAGCGTTTACTGGAAAATATTTCTAAAATGGAGTATCCAAAAAACAAATTGGAAATACAAGTATTAGATGATTCTACTGATGAATCTTTTCAAGTTACTGCCAATCATATTAAAGTACTACAACAATCAGGATTAGATATTAAACACGTACTTCGTGATGGACGAAAAAACTTTAAAGCTGGTGCCTTAAAAGAAGGGTTGAAAGTTGCTAAAGGTGAATATATCGCCATTTTTGATGCCGATTTTATGCCGAAAAAAGATTGGCTCAAGCGCACCATTCCATATTTTAAAGACCCTGAAGTTGGCGTCGTACAAACACGTTGGTCACATATTAACAGAAACTATTCCTTACTTACCAAGGTTCAAGCGTTTGCATTAGATGCTCATTTCTCTTTGGAACAAGTTGGAAGAAATACCAAAGGGCATTTCATCAACTTTAATGGAACAGCAGGTGTTTGGCGGAAAAAATGCATCATTGATGCAGGAAATTGGGAAGGAGACACACTTACAGAAGATCTAGATTTAAGCTACAGAGCACAACTGAAGAACTGGAAATTTAAATATTTAGAAGATGTTGAAACACCAGCAGAATTACCAGTTGTAATTAGCGCAGCGAGAACGCAACAATTTAGATGGAATAAAGGTGGTGCAGAGAACTTTAGAAAAATGATGTGGAAAGTATTGAAAAATGAAAACATTTCGGCTAAAACTAAAGTTCATGGATTATTACATTTATTAAATAGTACTATGTTTTTAAATGTTTTAATTGTAGCTGTTTTAAGCATTCCTATGCTGTATATTAAAAATGAATATGCGCACTTAAAAATGTATTTTTATGTGATGAGTTTTTTCGTGATTAGTACGCTCATCTTTTTTGTTTGCTATTGGTACATGTTTAAAAAAACCTATGGTAATAGTATAAAAGGTTTTATACAGTACATCGTTATGTTTATTACCTTTTTTTCAATAGCAATGGGTTTCTCACTTCATAATTCTATTGCAGTATTAGAAGGCCATTTTGGCAAACGAAGCGAATTTATTCGCACACCAAAATTCAACATCAACTCTTTAAAAGATAGTTGGAAAGGCAATAAATACCTAAAGAAAAATATCTCTTTGAATGTTGTTTTTGAAGGCCTATTGATGCTCTATTTTGCTTTTGGGATGTATAGTGCTTTTGTAGTTGGCGATCAAGGTGGCGATTTCGGATTATTTCCGTTTCACCTCATGCTTTTTTTAGGTTTTGGTTATGTGTTTTTCAAATCTTTGACGTCCAAAGCTTAATTATTTTAATTGAAGTTTTATCCAGTTATCAATCTTCTCTTCTAACAATACTAAAGGCAAACTCCCTGAATTTAATACCTGATTATGAAATTCTGGCAGCCTAAATTTATCTCCGAGTTTGTTCTCAGCTTTAGTTCTTAATTCTCTTATTTTTAATTGCCCTATTTTGTAGGATAGTGCTTGTCCAGGAGTCGCCATGTAACGTTCAATTTCGGCAATAACAGATTCTTCGCTTTCTGCTTCATTATCTAATGAATATTGAATAGCCTGTTCTCTTGTCCATCCTTTACTATGTAATCCAGTATCTACAACCAAACGTATAGCGCGATGCATTTCCATGCTTAACATACCGAAATATTGAATTGGATCTTCATAAAGTCCAAGTTCAGAACCTAAAGATTCAGCGTACAAAGCCCAACCTTCAACAAAAACACCAAGGCTTTCAGGATGCAAAAATTCTGGTAATTCAGTATTCTCTTGTTGCAAGGATAATTGATAATGATGCCCTGGAATGGCTTCGTGAAGAAATAATGCTTCGGCCGCATACTTGTTGTATTTTTTGACATCAGGAATTGGTACATAAAAAATTCCAGGTCTTGATGCATCTTTAGTTCCAGGAGTATATTCAGCACTTGCCGAAGCTTCTCGAAAAGCTTCGGTACGTCTAACTACGAAATCTGCTTTAGGTTTTAAATCAAAAACCTCATTAAACCCGTTATTAATTCTACTTTTTATTTCGGTAAAATTATCTATAACTTGTTGCGGTTCGGTAAAAGGCATTTGTTTTGGGGAATTTCTAACAAACTCAAAAAAAGCATTAATATCACCATCAAAACCCATTTTGTTTTTTGCAGTTTCCATCTCCACTAAAATACGGGCAACTTCACTTTTTCCAAGTTCATGAATTTCATCGGCTGTCATATTTGTTGTAGTATGCAATTTTATTAAATAATTATATGTTTCTGGGCCGTTTGGCAAAGCTCCGATACCATCAGTTTCTCTGCATGCTGGTAAATATTCGTTAACCAAGAATTGTTGGAGTTGTGTGTATTTTGGTTTGAGTTTATTTGCAATCATATTGCTATAATCTGTTGCAATTCTATTACGTTCGTCTTGATTTATATCATCTGACATGGATAATATTGGCTTATAGAATAAATGTTCTTGAACGTTTTTTGTAATAAATTCATCCATCTGCGGAATCATTTTTTCCGTGAGAACTTTAGGAGCTACTATACCCTTACTCATCCCTTTTTTCATTTTTTCAATACAGGTATCTAAAAATGCAAAATAATCGTCCACACGATTCAACCAATTGTCATAATCTTCAACAGTTTTAAAAGGTTGTACACTTCCTCCTGCCGCCAATTGTGCAACATACAAGTGTAATGATTGTATTTGGAATAAAGGCATCAATTCAAAACTTGGTAAGTTGTAAATTGGAGAGGCCATGGTTACAATGGCATTATTTAAACCTTCTAATTTTACCTCACAATCCCATTTCATCACTTTCATACTCAAAAGATCTGTCTCAGACAATTGTGTTTGATCAATATTGCTTAAAATATTTAGAAAGTAAGTATACTGCTCCTTTAAGTCTTTTTGATAGTCGTCAGATATATAATTAGCGATGTAATCATTGTATTCATAATTACCTCCTTTAGTCGCTTCAATTGGATTTATACGATCCTTAAACTTGTAATACTCTTCAAAAACATTATCAATTAATACGGCTTTTGAATCTTCTTCTTTTGATTTATTTCCCTTGCATCCAAAAGCTAGAAGAACCAAGGTGATTATTAATACATTATATTTCATGCGGTTTTTATTGGTTTATTAATTGAGTTCTTTTGATATAGCTCTGTATAATTCTAATTCTGAATAATGACTACTTGGTACAAATGACTTATCATTAAATTTAGGGTTAGCAGATAGTTTCACTACAAGTGTATTGGTCGTTGGGTTTATATAAACACACTGATTGTAAACACCAATTGCCATAAATTCGCCTTCATCTCCTTTTGGAATCCACCATTGATAACCATAACCAAATTCTTTTCCAGGTTGTACATGAGGTCCATCTGGCGTAACTGAAGATTTTACCCATGATTCGGAAACTATTTGCTTACCATTAATATTTCCATTCTTCAGAAATAAGGTACCTATTTTTGCATAATCTCTTAGTGTTAAATTTAACCCTCCTAATACCATTTCCATATTCTTGCCATCTAATAACCAATAACCATCATACTCCATACCTAATGGTGTAAATAGTTTTTCTTGCATGTAGGCTGTAATGGTTCTTCCTGTTGCTTTAGTAATAATCATACCTAGCACATGTGTATTAATACTCACATAATGATTTACAGTTCCAGGTTCAACTTCGCGTTCTAAAGAAGCGGCAAACTTGTCTTGTGAAGCTCCCATTGCAAACCCTCTTCCCCATCGATTAATGTCGCTATTAAAGTCGCCATAATCTTCATTGAACTTAACACCTGTAGACATTTGTAATACATCTTTAATACGAACACCTTCATATGCTGAGCCTATTAATTCAGGTAAATAGTCCTCGACATTTTGATTGATGTTTTTTATATAACCTTCCTCTACAGCAATTCCCATTAACGCAGAAATGAATGATTTTGCCATTGACCAAGAAATATTTCTAGTAGATTCACTATTCCCTAAATAGTACTCTTCAAAAACAATGCTATCATTTTGAATCACAAGAAATCCTGTTGTCCAAGAGTCTTTTAAAAATTTAAGGGATTCATATGAATTACCATTAAATTCAAAACTATCTGGTAAAGTAATTGGAGTGTTTTTAGGATAGATATACTTGTTAGTTGATGTTTTCATCACAGAAACTGGCCAAACCGAATCAAAAGATCTAAAATTATTAACGATTTTATCCGCATCAAATAAATGCATTGTATGGTCTAACATTTTATACTTTGGGTAAAACCAGATGCCAAAAATTATGATTATAAACAAAAGTCCTAATCCTATTTTCTTCCAAGTTTTCATGATGTATTTTATTAAAAGGAACCTAACCTATATGCTACTAAGTTAAATTATTTTTGCCTTAATAAGTAAATGAACTCTTACTAAAACAACAATGAAATAATATTATCTTTGGTTTATGCCACTAAAAACGTCATTTTTTAAGTTGTATAAAATGCCTTTGCTTCTTGCTTTAACAAGCATGTTGTTTTATTGGAGCTTTGCGTATGACTTATATAGAACAGACTATGTGAAATTAATTTGCTTATATACTGGATTATTTTTTCTGTTTTATAAACTTGTTCAAATTTCAAAACATAATTTAAAATTACTTACTTGGATGGCTTTTGCCTTTCGAGCCATTTTCATTTTGGGCATTCCAAATCTCTCTCAAGATTTTTATCGTTTTTTATGGGATGGCCGTATTATTTTAGAGGGTTTCAACCCTTATCTGTTCACTCCAGAATCCTTTATTGCAAATGGCGAATTCCCAGTAACGCAAGCACAAGAATTATACGCTGGAATGGGAAACTTAAGTGCTAGTCATTACACCAATTATCCTCCATTAAATCAATTGTGTTTTGTTATAGCTGGATTATTTGCTGGAAAAAGTATTTTAGGTTCCGCAATGGTTTTAAGGCTCATTATTATTGCTGCTGATTTTGGTACACTGCATTTTGGACAAAAACTATTAGAAAAACTAAAATTACCTGCACACAACATCTTTTGGTATATCCTGAATCCGTTTATCATTATTGAGCTTACAGGAAATTTACACTTTGAAGGTGTCATGATTTTCTTTTTATTGTGGAGTTTGTATTTGCTTCATTCTGGAAAGTGGAAACTTGCTGCTGTTGTGTTTGCTTGCTCTGTATCCATTAAGTTGATTCCCTTGTTATTTCTACCTCTTTTCTATGAATGGTTTACAAAAAGAGAGACTTCAACTAAGTTGAAGATAACAAAATTAATGTCATTTTATGCCATTGTAGGAACCACTACTATTTTATTGTTTCTACCATTTTACTCATCGCAATTTGTGAGTAATTATGCAGAAACAGTTGGTTTGTGGTTTCAAAATTTTGAATTCAATGCGAGCTTATATTACATAGCCAGAGAAATTGGTTACGCTATAACAGGTTACAACGAAATTGCCATCATTGGAACAATAACAGCAATCATTGTGTTTCTTTTTGTTGTTGCCTTGGCTTTCTTCCGAAAGAATTCATCAATGACTCATCTCATCACTGCAATGCTTATCGCCTTATCGTTTTACTTTTTTACTGCCACTACTGTACATCCATGGTATGTTGCTACACTTCTCATACTTTCCATATTTACCAAATACAAATTTCCTTTGGTTTGGAGTTTTGCAATCATCCTAAGCTATTTAGCTTATTTACAAATAGGAAATGCCAATAAGTCGGAAAACCAATGGATTATAGCATTAGAATATACCATCGTATATGGCTTTTTTATGTATGAAGTTTGGTTAAAACCATACAAAAACAAACTTAAAATCAAAACTTGATTTAATATATAATTTTTTTCAGATTGTAATTCACCAAACTATATTTTGTAAATTAGACTGTTTTCAACTCACCAATATGAAGCAACAAATGAAATACAATCTTTTACTATTCTCCTTAGTTATCCTAATTACTGCCTGTAAAAATGAAACAAAGTCAGAAAATGATGAATGGATTTACCTTTTTGATGGCACAACTACTGAAGGTTGGCGAGCCTATAATGGTGAATCGCTTCCCTCACAATGGGTTATTAAAGATGGCGCATTAACTTTTGATACAGAGAAAAAACTCGAATCTGAAAAAAAAGGCGGTCAAGATATTATTTATGCAAAAGAAGAGTTTGGCAATTTTGAACTATATCTCGAATGGAAACTTCCAGCTGGGGGAAATAGTGGTGTATTTTATCATCTTAAAGAAGGTTATCAATATCTTGAAGAAACAGGACCAGAATATCAATTGTTAGACGATCTGGGTTGGGAAGAAATCAATAATGCAACTTTACAAGAATGGCAAAAAACTGCAGCGGATTATGCAATGTATGTTCCAGATAATAGTGTAAAAATCACCAAACCTGCTGGCGAATGGAACACTACAAGAATCATTTTTACACCAGAATTGGTAGAACATTGGTTAAATGGTAAAAAAGTATTGTCTTTTGTACCATGGTCAAACGATTGGGAAGAACGAAAAAACAAAGGAAAATGGAAAGACTATCCAAATTATGGAACCTCTAAAACTGGTTTTATTGGACTTCAAGATCATGACAGTCCATTGTGGTTTAAAAACATAAAAATTAAAAATCTATAATTCCAGAGCTATATAATGAAACGAAGAAATTTTATAAAAAAATCTGCTATAGCATCATCAATAGCTTTTATGCCTTTACCAATTTTTAATTCATGTAAAAATAATGTCCCAGGACGTATCAGAACTGCTCACATAGGTGTTGGTGGAATGGGAATGGAGGATTTAAAATCAATATCCTCACATCCATCAGTAGATGTCTCAGCACTTTGCGATGTTGATTCTAATTATCTTGGCGTTGCACATAAAATGTTTCCTAATGCGAAAGTATATAAGGATTATCGAGTGATGCTATTAGAACTCGAAAATGAGATTGATGCGGTTGTAATTTCTACTCCAGATCATACACACGCTCCTGCTTCATTAATGGCCATGGAAATGGATAAAGCGGTATACTGCCAGAAGCCCT
>CAZRDG010000063.1:0-10586 GCA_964598775.1 uncultured Lacinutrix sp. | reverse complement strand
GTTTATATTTTCATGTGTGCTATTTGTTGTTCATAATTGACTAACATCCATGACTAGAATTTAATTTCAAATAAAATGATTATATGGATTTA
This sequence comes from uncultured Lacinutrix sp., assembly GCA_964598775.1. Classification (GTDB taxonomy): domain Bacteria; phylum Bacteroidota; class Bacteroidia; order Flavobacteriales; family Flavobacteriaceae; genus CAJQLB01. Next base: position 10,494 of record CAZRDG010000063.1, on the reverse strand, counting down.
AATATGACCATTGAAGAACAATAATTAGAAAACATGAAAATATACAGATTACATAAGAAGCAAAATCTTCCGATTACTATTGATGAGGCTTGGGATTTTTTATCAAATCCTGCAAATTTAAAAATCATAACTCCAGATTATATGAGTTTTGATATTCTTTCTGGAGCAGACAGACCAATGTATCCAGGACAAATCATTCAATACATCGTAACACCAGTTTTAGGAATCAAAACTAAATGGGTTACAGAAATTACTCATGTTGTAGATAAACATTATTTTGTTGACGAACAACGCTTTGGACCTTATGCTTTATGGCACCATAAACATTTTATTAAGGGAATTGAAGGTGGCGTTGAAATGGAAGACATAATAGATTATAAAGTTCCTTTTGGTTGGATAGGGCAATTAGTACAACCAATATTAGTGAAACCAAAATTGGAAGAAATTTTTGCATACCGAACCAAAAAATTGGAAGAACTTTTTGGTACATATAAATGATAGAAACTATAAATATATTCTGGTTTAGACGCGATTTGCGTTTAGATGATAATGTTGGCCTATACCATGCCTTAAAAGCAAAACACAAGGTTTTACCGATATTCATTTTTGATAAAGATATTATAGAAACTCTTCCTAAAGATGATGCTCGAGTCACTTTTATTCACAGATCATTAAGCAGCATTAATAAAACATTAAACGAAAAGTTTAAAAGTAATATAGTAACCTTTCACAATAAACCTATTGATGTTTTTAAAACCCTAGTCCAAAATTATACTATTGATACAGTATTTACAAATCATGATTATGAACCTTATGCAATAAGCCGTGATAAGGATGTGACAACATTTTTAGAAACAAAAAATATAGAATTTAAAAGCTATAAAGACCAAGTCATTTTTGAAACCAATGAGGTAGGTAAAGCTGATGGGACTCCATACAAGGTATACACGCCATATTCAAACAAATGGATAGAGACTCTTAAAAAGAATCCTATTAAAAATTTTAATTCTGAAGACCTGCTGTCAAATTTAGTTAGTGATATAAATCTTCCATTTTTATCTTTAGAGTCTATTGGATTTAAAACATCAAAACAAACTATTGAGCCTTACGATGTATCCCAAGCAATTATTGATCAATACGAAGCCATAAGAAACTTTCCAGCAAAAGAAGGCACATCAAAATTAGGACCTCATCTACGTTTTGGAACTGTTAGCGTTAGAAAAATGGTGCAAAAAGCTTTAAAGAGTAATAACAGTACATTTTTGAAAGAACTTATTTGGCGTGAATTTTTTATGCAAATACTTTGGCATTTCCCTGATACCATTACAAAAAGTTTCAAACCACAATACGATGCCATAAAATGGCGCAATAATAAAGAAGAATTCAATGCTTGGTGTGAAGGTAAAACAGGTTATCCATTAGTTGATGCTGGAATGCGAGAGCTGAATGAAACAGGGTTTATGCACAATCGAATACGTATGCTAGTTGGTAGTTTCTTATGCAAACACTTACTTATTGATTGGCGCCTAGGTGAAGCATATTTTGCTGAAAAATTACACGATTATGAAATGTCCAGCAACATAGGCAATTGGCAATGGGTCGCAGGTTGTGGTGTTGACGCTGCACCTTATTTTCGCATTTTTAATCCAACAACACAAATTGAAAAATTTGACAAAGACCATAAATATATTAAACATTGGGTGCCAGAATATCAAGAACTTACATATCCTCAACCCATAGTTGATCACAAATTTGCAAGAGAACGTTGTTTAAGTACATATAAAGAAGCATTAGAAAGTTATTAAGATTCCTGATATACATTAGTTTCTATTTTTTTGAAACGATAACACAAATTTTATAAAAAACTGTATATTTAATGGAAATAATAAAACTAACCAACATGAAGATCAATAACTATCTTATTGTGCTTACTTTTCTTGCTAGCACCTCCTCACTTTTTGCTCAAGGAAAACTGACAAAAAACAAAGAAGCTATCATTGCTTCAGTAGAAAAACACAAAGAAAATTTAATAAAAATCAGTGATGATATTTGGGCTTTAGCTGAAACGGCTTTTGAAGAAAATCAATCATCAAAAATATTATCAGACTATGCTGAGCAGCAAGGCTTTAAAGTAGAACGAGGTGTCGCAGGTATGCCAACAGCATTTGTTGCAACCTATGGTTCAGGAAAGCCTGTAATTAGTGTATTAGGCGAATTTGATGCACTTCCTGGATTATCTCAAAAGGCTGAACCAAACAAAAATCCGTTAAATGAAGGTGCTGCAGGACATGGTTGTGGACATAATATGTTTGGAGCAGGAAGTTTAGGTGCTGCAGTAGCTATAAAAGAACTGATAGAAAGTGGCAAAATAAAAGGAACTATTAAGTTTTTCGGTACTCCTAGTGAAGAAAAATATTTTGGAAAGATCTGGATGGTTCGAGAAGGGCTTTGGAATGATGTTGATGTAAATATTAGTTGGCATCCTTCTGCATCAACTGAAGCTGACGTTCAAAGTTCTTTGGCTTTAGTCGATTTTAAAGTTGAATTCTTTGGTCAGGCAGCTCATGCCTCACTTGATCCTTGGAATGGACGCAGTGCCTCTGATGCTTTAGAATTATATACCACAGGAGTAAACTATTATAGAGAACATGTAAAACCAACAGTAAGAATGCACTATCATATTCAAGATGGTGGACAAGTGGTTAACGTCGTTCCAGATTATTCAAGAGTTTGGATGCGTGTTCGCGATACTAAGCGCTCAGGAATGATGCCTGTTTATCAACAAGTTATGAAAATGGCTGAAGGCGCTGCAATTATGGCTAATGTAGACTATAAAGTTTCTTTGATTTCTGGAATTTATGAAGTCTTAGTCAATAGAGAAGGCGGAAAAATAATGCAAAATAATTTAGAATTGTTAGGTCCAATAAAATATACTCCCGAAGAAATAGAATTTGGAAAAGGTATACAAGCAGCTACAGGGAAACCTCAAATTGGAATGGATAGTGAAATACATCCACTTTTAGAAACTCAAGAACATCCTGGAGGAGGCTCAACAGATGTTGGTGATGTTAGCTGGAATGTAGCCAATATAAATCTTGGTGTAACAACTGCTCCAGCTGGAACACCTTGGCATTCGTGGGCAGTTGTAGCTTGTGGTGGTATGAGTATTGGTCATAAAGGGATGGTTTACTCATCCAAAGCTATGGCGATGACTATGGTAGATTTGTTTGAAGATCCAAAACTTGTAGACAAAGTAAAAGCTGAGTATAAACAACGTAAAGGTGATGAAGTATACGAAGCGATGGTACCAGATGGTCCTCCACCAATCAATAATAAAGGAAATTAATTTAATTTTATGAGTCATCTATACAATGGCTCTTTTTTTGAAAATAAAAAAGCCACCAACATAGGGACTCGTGGTGGCTTTCAAAATGGCTTGTTATTATTAATAGCAATGTTTCTTTTTAGGGATACGATTTAGTCGTATTTAATTTATGTTTCATTCAGAATTATAACTAACCAAATATGTAATTACAAATTTCGTACCATTACTTTAATTTTCCAACCGGTTGGTGTATATTTAATTGCTATTCATCGAAAAGCTATTAATCCTTAGAGCTATAGCTAACGTCTACGAATATTTGATTAAAAAATAATACAATAAATGAGTTGGATAAAAATAATTGGTTTTGATGAAGCTACAGGAAAGCTCAAACAGATTTACAACAAGATAAAAGGACCAAACAATCAAATTGATAATGTGCTTATTATTCATAGTTTACGACCACATACTTTGGTTGGTCACATGAGTTTATACAAAAACACACTGCACCACAGTAACAATACATTCCCAAACTGGTTTTTAGAGCTGCTTGGTACTTATACTAGCTACATTAATAATTGTGATTATTGTTATAAGCACCATTTTACAGGCATGAAACGTTTTTTGAATGATGATAAAAAAGCTGAATCCTTGAAACAACATATTGAAGCTGATTCATTAAGTGATTTTCTTTCCAAAAAAGAATTTGTATTAGTTAATTATGCTAAAAAGCTAACGTTTCAAGCTGATAAAATTAAAAAAGAAGATATCGAGAACCTTAAATCCTTAGGTTATTCTGATGGTGAAATTTTAGAAGTGAATCAAGTCGTTTCTTATTTTAATTATGCCAATAGAACGGTTTTAGGTTTGGGTGTAAATACGAATAATGAAATCTTGGGCTTGTCACCTAAAAACAAAGATGATGAGAATGCGTGGAACCACAAGTAATTAAGAATACTCTGGAACTTTCCCTTTTACACCTTCAAAGAATTTACGCATAATTTTAAAATCGGCTTCTTTGTCATCAGTTGGATAAAAAGGTTTTGAAAATCGATTTTCCTTATTTTCAAAATCTAAGGTAAACATGATTATTGGTACGTTTGCAGCTTTAGCAATGTAATAAAATCCTGTTCTCCACTCCTCTACTTTTTTGCGTGTACCTTCTGGTGCCATGGCCATTCTAAACACTTCATGCTCATCAAATAATCGCGCTATAGCTTCTACTTGATTTTCATTAGTCTTTCTAACTACTGGAGCTCCACCTAAGGCTCTAAATATCCATCCAAACGGAAATGCAAAGAGTTCTTTTTTACCTACAAAATTTGCCTTTAAACCAATAACAGAACGCAACAATACTCCTATATAGAAATCATGCCAACTCGTGTGTGGAACTGCTATAATAACTGCTTTTTTAACGCTTTCAAAATCTGAAAATCCTGTGACTTTCCATCCCAAAAGTTTGTGGTAAATAAATTTTGAAAGCCATCGCATAATTACATTTTTTCGTACAAGGCTCTGAGCACTTGCGGTGTGATTGATTTTTTCCAATCCTTGCCAATTGCATTTTCCCAGAGTGGTTCTAAGCTAAGAGCAACTTTAATCATGATATCAAATTCTTCATCACTTAAATTGGCGCATAATCCTTCAGGCAGTCGGATGTTATGTTTTGCTTTCATTTCCTTAAAAAGGGCTACACCTTTTGGATAGTATTTATCTAAATGATCAAAAACAATGCAATTACCTATACCATGCTTAGTGCCTAATAAATAAGAAAGTCCATAACTCATAGCATGAGCAACTCCTACTTGTGAATACGCAATGCTCATACCTCCATGCCAAGAAGCCATCATAAGTTTATCTTGAGACTCCTCTGCAGTTAAATTATTATCAACAAAAATTTCTTTGCACAAATCATAAGCCTTTTCACCATAACTCTGGCTAAATGCATTTAAATATGTACCATTTAAGGATTCTATACAGTGAATATAACAATCCATTCCTGTATAAAACCATTGGTCGTTAGGAACATCCTTTGTAAGTTCAGGATCTAAAATAACTTGATCAAAAGGTGTATAATCACTATTTATACCTAATTTGCGTTCTGGACCTGTTAACACTGTTGTTCTCGAAACCTCAGCTCCAGTACCAGAAATCGTTGGAATTCCAACATGATATATTGCAGGGTTTTTTACTAAATCCCATCCTTGATAATCACTGGCTTCACCTTCATTGGTTAACATAATCGATACTGCTTTAGCAATATCAAGTATAGTGCCTCCTCCAATGCCAATAATACCCGAAGGTCTTTCTTTTGATGATAATATAATGTCTTCAACCAACGCATCAATTTGTGATGTTTTTGGTTCTTCTTTTGCAGAAACATACATTAATGTATCATCATAAGACAATGGTATTCTTGACGTTATCCATGAATTTCCTTTAAAAACGTCATCCACTAGAAATACAAATGGCGCCTTTGCTGAATTACGCTTTGGTGAAATAATTTCTTCTAATTGATTGAAACTACCACGACCAAAGATAACTCTTGGTACCATTGGAAAGTTTTTATAACTCATATAAAGTATGTTCTTTTTGGAGCATTAAAAATAATACTATTTATTGTTTATGATTTAAATATTCCTGAAATTTTTCTGAAAACAAACTAACATGATAGCCATCTACCAAAGCATGATTTACATTTATCGCAACATTCATCATTAGTTTATTATCAATTTCAACTGCTTTACTAAAAGCAAATTTTGGTACAGAATCCTTTTGACCAGAAACTGGTTCTTTATGTCCAGTAAAATTAATCCAAGGCATTGCTGAGCAATGAATACAATCTAATCGATATTCTTCTGGTGGATATAATTCTGTACTCTTATTTATGCGATCTTGTTCTTTATTTATGTTATTAATAAATACATTTAAATCTTCATCAAATTTAATAAATGAAAATCCAAAGGTTTTATTAGTTCTCATTAATGTTGGAGATGCATGTATTACATCGTATTCTACAACTTGATGGTCAACCATTCTATATTTTAAATTGTCAACTTCATTTATAGACTTCATACAGTCATGCAAATATCTTGCAAAGAAGCTATAATTACCGGATTTTGCATTTTCATATGCATTGCTTACATCAAAAGGAACAATAACAGAAAAATAAGGGTCTGCAAAATTCTTAAAATGCTCAAACAATAGCTTTCTGTTCCAATTATTTAAATCTATTTGCTTCAATTAGTTTAAAAATTTTAGTATGTCTCTTAAACTCGAAACTGTTTTGTATGCTTTTCCATTACTTTCTTTCTCACTAACTTCTTCATGAGCCCAAGTGGTGTGAAATGGAACATGTATTGCATGAGCCTTAATATTAACCAATGGCAAAATATCTGATTTTAGGGAATTTCCTATCATTAAAAACTCAGAAGGCTTGATGTCTAAGTGGTTCAATAATTTAGAATAATTAGCCTCTTTTTTATCGCTAAGCACCTCAATATGATGAAAATAATCTATCAATCCTGATTTTTCCAATTTTCGCTCCTGATCTAATAAATCACCTTTGGTTGCTAATATAAGTCGGTAATTCTTAGATAGTTTTTTAAGCACTTCTTCTACTCCATCTAACAACTCAACAGGTTTGTTGATCATATCTTTACCGATGTTCAAAATAGCTTCCAAGGTTTTGTTGGACACATTGTAATTTGAAATTTCCAATGCCATTTCAACCATCGAAAGCACAAACCCTTTTACGCCATAACCATAAAGCTCAAGGTTATCCATCTCTTTTTTAAATAATTCCTGATCTATTTTATTGGCAGTTTCGTAAGCTCCAAGAAGCTGAGCGAATTCAAGCTCTGCATCACGAAAATAAGTTTCATTAACCCAAAGCGTATCATCAGCATCAAAGCCAATAACTTTAATGTTTTTGTAATTTATTTCCATAAACGCTTTGCTTTTTCAAGGTCTTCAGGAGTATCAATTTCTACACCTTCAACAGTAGTTTCAACCATTTTTATGCGTTTGCCATATTCCAAATAACGAATACATTCTATTTTTTCTGTAGCTTCAATAAATTGCATTGGTAATTTTTGAAAATCCAATAGCGCTTGCTTTCTAAAGGCATAAATTCCTTTATGTTTAAAGTAACGAGCTCCAGCATTTTTGTCTCTTGGAAACGGAATTGGGCTTCGTGAGAAATAAAGTGCAAAGCTATTTTGATCAACAATAACCTTTACTGTATTAGGATTACTAATTTCATCCCAATCGTGTATTTCAACCATCAAAGATGCTAGGTCTATTTCTTTATTTGGGTCATCGTAAAACACATTTAATACTTTTTCCAAACTAGCACGTTCTGTAAATGGTTCATCACCTTGAACATTGACCACAATGTCACAATCAACATGCTGAACAGCCTCTGCAATGCGATCGCTACCAGATTCATGTTCATCTACACTCATTATGGCCTTTCCCCCATTATCAGTAATCTCTTTAAAGATAATATCACTATCTGTAACGACATATACCTCATCAAATAATTTTGTGGCAAGAGTTGCTTCATATGTACGAAGTATAACTGTTTTGCCTCCAAGGTCTTGCATGAGTTTACCTGGAAAACGCGATGCACTATAACGTGCTGGAATCATTGAGATTATCTTCATTACAAAAGCGATCTGTTGATTGAATTAGTCGAGTTCAAAAATACAGTTTTTAAAAGATTTAAACGTTTGTTTATTTAATCTTTTACATTTAATCTTCAAAAAACTCATCTTTAAAACCAATCAAATAAAGTTTGTCTTTAGCCCTCGTAACAGCAGTGTAAAGCCAACGCAAATACTCTTTATCTATACCGTTTGGCAAATAAGGCTGTTCTACAAAAACAGTATTCCACTGACCACCTTGTGATTTATGACATGTTATTGCATAGGAAAATTTGACCTGCAACGCATTCAAGTACTTGTTTTTTTTAACCTTCATGAACTTTTTATAACCAGACGGCTCATCTTCAAAATCTTTTAATATTTCTTGATACAACCTATTAGAATCTTCATAAGGTAAGGCTGGAGCCTCTACAGAGATACTGTCAAGAATAAGAACAGTTTCAAAAGGTCTCATTTTAGGATAATCGACCATTCTAATCTTTACCTCGGCAAATCTAAAACCATACAATTCTTTAATGCTGAAAATTTCAAGGACTTCAACAATATCCCCATTAGCAATAAAACCGGCTTCGCTAGTTGGTTTTAACCAAAAATAATTGTTCTTAACCACCATTAAATAATCACCAGCAGTTAGTTCATGTTCATTAAAAAGGATTCTAGATCTTATTTGCTGGTTGTACAAATTTGCACGTTTATTTGAGCGAACTATGATTGCCGTTTCTTCGTTTCCTAAAGTACTATAAGCATCATTTATGGCGTCCATGATGTCATGACCATCGACTAGTCTTATAATATCCTCATAGCCTTGAACATTAAACTTAAAGTAATCATAACTTGAACTCATTAATGATTCTCGCAACAAAGTAGCATTCATTAATATTCCGGAATCTTGTTCCTGTCGAACTACTTCATCCAACTCCATTTTTATGACTTCTTTATTATAACTCAGTGCTAACTGATTTTCATTCAGTGCAGGGCTTAAATCAAGTTTTACAGGTGGTAATTGTGCAGTATCTCCAATTAATAACAGTTTACATTGATGTCCAGAATACACATATTGCATTAAATCATCCAATAATGAACCACTTCCAAACAACTTAGACTGACTCGGAAGATCAGAAATCATTGATGCCTCATCCACTATAAAAATAGTTTTCTTATGCTTATTAATTTGCATCACAAAATCTACATTGCCATTTTTACTTTGTTTGGGCATGTAAATTTTTTTGTGAATTGTAAAGGCCTCATTTTTGGAGTAAGTAGACATAACTTTAGCTGCTCTACCAGTTGGTGCCAATAAAACAGCACTTTTTTTGGCTTTCCAAAGATTATTTACGATGGCTCCAACTATAGTTGTTTTTCCCGTTCCAGCGTATCCTTTTAAAACATAAAGCAAATTTGGTGACGTATCAAAAATAAAATCTGATAATTGCTGCAGAACAATATCTTGTTTAAGAGTTGGCTCAAATGGAAATTGATTTTTGACAAGTGAATAAAATTCAGGTGAATTCATTAATATTTTTGCTTCGCAATTTAGATTTATCAAAGATAAAAATGATTTTTACTAACAATCACTTTCACGAATAAAAAAAAATTGTAGATTTGCGTAAGACCATTAATAATTTTTAATAAACTAACTATGTTAAATTTAATTATTGCAGCAGTTGTTGTAATCGCTCTCACAATCGGTATTGTCTGGCTGATTGATAAATTCATCCCAAAGAAATTTAAATCATTGATATTATTAGCCCTCTGGATAATAATTGGATACCTAAGTTATATCACCTTTATGTCTGTTTATGGGGAAATCAAATTTAACAAACTTAAAAACGAACGTTACAAGGTTGTTATTGAAACTTTAAAGGATATTAGAGATTCTCAATTAGCTCACAGAACTGTTACTGGAAAATTTGCTGATAATTTTGATAACTTAGTGAAATTTATTGATACTGCTGAATTTACAATCACACAACGTCGTGATACATCTGTACTAGATGTAGAATTAACAAAGCGTTATGGTGGTGTAGAGACCTTTAAATCTATTTATTTAATTGATACCTTAGGTACAAGATCAGTAAAAGATTCATTATTTGGAGCAGATACCAGATATAAAAACATGATGAATATTCCTGTAGGAAAGCCTGGATCAAAATTTGAGCTTAGAGCTGGTACAATAGAGCAAAACGGAATTAAAATTCCAGTATTTGAAGCTAAGGCTCTAAAGGCAATCATTTTAGATGGTGAAGATAAAAACTTAATTGCAAAAGAAAATCAAGTAATTTCAGTTGATGGTGTTAATGGTGATGCCTTAATTGTAGGTTCTATGGAAGAAGTTAATACAAATGGAAACTGGCCAAAAAACTATTCAAACGAACAGTAATATAGACAAATTACTAAATAAAATATTGTCCATTCAAGTTAGCTTGAATGGACTTTCTTTTTGTATTTTAAATACAGAATCAAATTCACTTACGCATTATAGCGACATTAAGTTTGATAAGACCC
>CAZRDG010000062.1:0-10614 GCA_964598775.1 uncultured Lacinutrix sp. | reverse complement strand
TTCACCTGAAAAAGCAAACATAAAATCAAGTTCACCATTTCTAATTTCTTTTCTAAAACGCTGCTGAAATAGTGTTTTTACATCCTGTTCGTCGTCTACAACTAATATTTTCATATGTTTTTAAATTGGCAGTTTAATAATAAATTCTGTTCCTTTTCCCTGTTCTGTTTTTACTTCTAATTCTCCACCATGTCCTTTGGTTATAATATCATAACTCATGCTGAGTCCTAAACCTGTCCCTTTTCCTGTTGGTTTAGTTGTAAAAAATGGTTCAAAAATTCTGTTTAATATGGTTTCAGGTATACCGTTACCATTATCCATGACTTTTAATTCTATCATTGAATCTCTTTTTTTAGAGCTTACAGTAACAGTTGGTTTGTAATTTTCAGTTCCAGATTTCTTTTTTTCATCTACGACATAAAAGGCGTTAGTAATTAGATTAAGAATCACTCTGCCAATATCTTGAGGGACTATTGAAATTTTCTCTATGGCTTTATCAAAATCAGTTATTAGTGTCGCATTGAATGATTTGTCTTTTGCTCTTAGACCATGATAAGCAAGTCGTAAGTATTCGTCAAACAATGCATTAATGTCAGTAGATTCTTTTTTACCATTACTACTTCTACTGTGTTGTAACATTCCTTTTACAATAGCATCAGCACGTTTACCATGATGGTTAATTTTTTCTAGGTTTTGCTTAATATCTTCAGAAATTGCTTTTGCTTCTTCAATATCACCATTTTCAAGTTCTTCATTCATTTCGTCAATCAGTTCGTTACTCACTTCAGAAAAATTATTAACGAAATTCAAAGGGTTTTGTATTTCATGTGCAATTCCAGCGGTGAGTTCTCCAAGAGAAGCCATTTTCTCCGATTGAATGAGCTGAGCTTGAGTTGCTTTTAAATGTTCTATAGCTCGTTTTAATTCAGCAGTTTGATCATCAACTTTTTGTTGGAGTCGTTCATTTTCTTTTTTCCATTCATCTGCATGCCATGTATCACCTTCTTCGGTTTCTACAGGAGTAGAACCATGCCAATGCACAATTTTCCATTTATCTTTTTCATAAAACAAAACAGTTGTGATTCTAAGTTGAAGGACCACTTTAAGAGCATTATATGAATAACTTACAGTTATTTCGGCAACAATTACAGCACTTTCGTCATTACTTGAATATTGTTTTTTAACGATGTCTAGTGTATGACTATAATCTTCTAAAAATTGTTTTTGCTCATGACCAAGAAGGCACAACTCTTTTAATTTGTAAATACTAAAAACTCTTTCCTCTGCAGTAGTGCCATAACCCATTATATCTGGAGAAACCAAATCATCAAGCTGATCAATAAGGGTTGCATCCTCCAAGAAACTGTCAATCCAAAGGTGATAAGTATTCAATAAATCTTGTTCTTTGTTTTTATCCATTTATTTATGATTTTATGGGTAAAATGATTTGAAACTCTGTTCCTTCTCTTTCTTTTGTATTTACCTTAAGTTCACCTCCATGGCCTTTGGTTATAATGTCATAACTCATACTTAAACCTAGACCTGTGCCTTGACCTGTTGGTTTGGTCGTGAAAAATGGCTGAAATATTTTATCTAATACCTTTTGTGGTATGCCATTACCATTATCTTTTACTGAAATTGTTACCCAATTTCCATTCTTTTTTGTAGACAGCTTAACAGTTGGTTCAAATCCGTTTTGATTACTTTGCTTTTTCTCATTTACTACATAAAATGCATTGGTTAATAAATTTAAAACTACACGTCCAATATCTTGAGGTATAACGTTGATTTTTTCTAAAGTATCATCATAATCGGTTTCAAGAGTCGCATTAAAACTTTTATCTTTGGCACGTAAACCGTGATAAGCTAATCGTAAATATTCATCTGCTAAGCCGTTAATATTTGTCAGTTCTTTTTGGCTGCCACTAGCACGACTATGTTGTAGCATTCCTTTTACAATACCATCAGCACGCTTACCATGATGATTTATTTTTTCTAGATTTTGAATCACATCATCCATAATAGCTTTTACTTCTTCCATGTCGCCATTTTTTATTTCTTCAAGCATTTCATCTAACAATTCTTTACTTACTTCTGAGAAATTGTTGACGAAATTTAATGGATTCTGAATTTCATGGGCAATGCCAGCGGTAAGCTCTCCTAAACTTGCCATTTTTTCAGATTGAATTAATTGCGATTGCGTTGCCTTAAGTTCAGAAAGCGTCACTTCTAAGCGTTCTTTTTCTTTTTTAATTAAATCAGACTGTGCTTCTGCTTTTCTCAGATCAAGGAAGCGCGTGTATGTCTGTTCAAAAACTTTTCCGAAACGTTTAAATATGTCCCATTCGTTTGGTACGGCTTCATAAGTGATAAACATGAGATATCCATGTGTAAAAAACACGATATGAAAAATTTGAAAGGTTGGCAATGCAATACCCTTTTGACTAAATTCTAATAAAATTTCTCCTACAATTGGGAGCTTTTTCATGAAATCGTAATGCTTTACTAAAGCTTTGCTGCCTAATTCGGAAACATGAAAATTTTGTTTTTTCTTTAAAGGTTTATAAAAATCATAACCTTCACCTATGGTAGGTAGTGAAAATCCTTTTTGAATTTCGCCTTCACTACTCATATTACACCAAGCACTCTTTTTACTTTCATCTTCCCAAATGCAATATCCTGCACTCCAAGCGGGAATTCCTAAGGCTTGAACTTGCAAAAACAAATTGTTTGCTGCGGCTGGTAACTCGTCACTATGTTGCATTGCCATTGTACGTGACCGCACTTTTTCTAATGCTGTTTCTATTTGTGCTTCTCTTGCTTGAGCTTCGGCTTTCTTGAGATCAAGAAAACGTTGGTAAGCCATTCCAAATTCATTTGCAAATTTGATGACTATTTGTTCCTCTTCTTCGGTTGCAGGACGAATTTGATTCATACCTATATAACCAAAAGGATGTTTGCCCGCAGTATGGTAAATACCATCAGGATAGTCATTTGGTTTGATACGTGAACCTTCTGGCATTGAGGCAAAAGATTCATGAAACACTTCCCAGACTGTTGGCAATTGCTCTTTAGGGAAATGTAGTTTGTTAATGGCTGTGGCTTCATCTGCTTTCCATTTTTCAACGGTTTCTTTCCAATTGTCCATGGCATCAAGTGCAACGGTTTGTTCACCAAAACTTCTATTTCCAAATTTTCCAGTTTCACGAAATGTAAAGGTGTTATTCTCAAAATCGAAAACAGTCATGTGTGTACTCATTGGTACTATGCCTAATACATCAAATTGTTCACAAAGGACTGAAAGGACTTCATCGAGCTCATCTGAGTTTTGCATAGACATTGCCTTTGCCCTTACGCGCTCTAAGCTAGCTTCTATTTGCGCTTTTCGTGCTTGAGCTTCGGCTTTTTCTAAATCCATAAAACGTATGTACGCTTGCTCAAAAACTTTAGCAAATCGCTTCAATATTTCGGCATCGTCATCAGAAGGTACAGCTCCAGTTAATGAAGGGATAATAATTGCTGAATTTTTTGACCAAGCGGCTGAGAGATGATGTTCGTCAGCTTGTAGTACAAACTGTTTATAGTCGTCTGGCATCTGCTTATAATCACTATTCTCAAAGGCTTGATTAAAGAAATCATTTTTTGCTTCTACAGAAAATTCTTTTGAGAAATAAGCATCGCCGCGAATTTTAGAATCCCATGCTTCACTAAAAATAGGATTGTCAAAATAGGGTACAAAATATCTTCCCGAAGTTGAAAAGTCATCAACGGCAATCCAATGTACAACATTCTTATTATCTGGGAAGTAGGTGCAGAGTATGACACCACCTGCATCAAATATAACACCTAATTCTTTTAGTTTTTCAGCAACTACTGCAACAACTTCCTGTAGTTCTTGAGGATTGTGCATCGCCAATGAGCGCGAACGCACTTTTTCTAATGCGGCTTCAATTTGAGATTCTCGTGCTTGAGCTTCAGATTTTTGCAAGTCTAAAAATCTCTGATAAGTTCTACCAAATTCTTTTGCAAAGCGTTCTACAATAGATTTTTCTTCATCAGTGGCTCGTCTAGAGTGATTAAAACCAATATATCCAAATTTAAAATGGCCTTGAGTTGTATAAAGCCCATTTGGAAAATCTTTAGGATAAATTTTATGTCCTTTAGGTAGGGAATTCATGACTTCACTTAAAAGTTCCCAAACAAATGATAATTGTTCTTGACTATAATCAATACAATTAACAGCATTTGGATTGCTGTTTTTCCAATTTTCAAATGAATCCTTCCAAGCTTCAACAGCATTAATATCAATAAATTGTTCTGCTACAATTCGATTTTCTGCTGTGGTGGTTATACGAAGACTAAAGGTTTCGTTTTCTTGATCAAATAGTGTTAAATGTGTAAGTACTGGGTTTATGCCTAAGATGTCAAATTGATCAAACAAGACACATAAAACATCTGTTAATTCATCAGTATTATGCATAGACATTGCTCGAGATCGAACGCGCTCTAAAGCCGCTTCAATTCTAGCTTCTCTAGCTTGAGCTTCAGCTTTTTGAAGATCGATAAAACGTGTGTAGGATTGCTGGAATACTTTTCCGAAGCGCATTAAAATGTTATTATCTTCTTCAGTAAATGGAGTGCCAGAGTAATTCTCAATATACAATCCAACATTGTCCAGTAACACTGTAGATATTGCTAAACCTTTAAATCCAAAATAGGCTTTCTTTGTTTCTTCAGGTAAATCTGGAATATGTTCAAAAAGGTCTTTATAGAATTTATTTTTTTCTTTAAAATCTAGGGTATTGCTGAAGAAATTTTGTCCTGTTCTTTTGGCTTCAATAAAACTGTTCCAATGTGAACAGTCAAAATAAGGAAGCACAATTTTTGGAAACACAGCGTTATGGTCTGCCAACCAAATATGCATATCGTCATTTTCTTTATAATCTAAAATAAAGCCAGCATGCTCGATCTTTATGTTTAAATGGATAAATTGATCGTACAACACTTGAATCACTTCGTTGAGTTCTTCACTATTATGCATGGCCATAGAACGACTTCTAACTCTTTCTAATGCAGTTTCTATTTGAGATTCTAGTATCTGTGCTTCAGCTCTTTTAAGGTCGAGAAAACGTGTATAGGTTTGCTCGAAGACTTTGGCGAAACGCTGAAAAACAACATGTGCATCAGGAACATGCTCCTTTGTAATAAACAATAAATAACCATATTTAAAATAGGCAACGTGGTCTATTTGATAGGAAGGGAAACCATTATTTGTTTTCTTTAAATTTTTTAATACGTCACCTATTACAGGTAGTGAACTCATATATTCGTAGTGATCTACACAAGTCTTACCTGAAAATTCTTTTATGAAGAATGATTCTCCTTTTTGACCTTTTTGGTAGTATTCCTTAAAAATTCCCCTTCTCGGCACCGAATAGGTAGGTAAAACACCTTTTTCATTTCCGAACCATTCAGTTGAGTCTTTGTCACCAAAAATGTTGAATGCGCAACCCCAAGTTTTAATACCTAATTCTCTTACTTGTTGATCTAATAAGAAAGAGGCTTCTTGCAATTCATCACTATGTTGCATAGCCATAGTTCGACTTCGCACTTTCTCTAATGCTAATTCAATTTGTGTTTCTCTTGCTTGAGCTTCCGCTTTCTTCAAGTCTTCAAATCGTTTATAAGCTAAATCAAATACTGAGGCAAAACGAATTAAAATATCTATAGATGCTTTTGGTGGATGATCAACTTTTCCTGCAAGACTAAAACCAATTTCGCCATGTGTTGTGCGTGCAATAATAAACGTAAGTCCACCTATGTGAAGTATATCTTCTTCTGAAGGTGCATTTGGATCTACTAACTGATACTTGCCGTAAGTATTCATTTTTTCAATATAATCCCAGGCCTCCTTCCCGTTAAGTGCAAGAACAAAATAAGGGCTCTTACTTTTTTCCCATTGGTATAAAGATTCTATTTGTTCATGAACGAATTTTGGAACGGTAATTACCATACCAAGACGGCCTCCATCTTCTGCAGTCATGGACATTTCGTAGTTATCCTTAGTCCATTTCATGTGCCAGAAATAATCGGCTTCATGACCTAGTGAGAGGAACTCATTGCGCATGGTTACAACGATGTCAAACAAATCGGAAGATTCTTGCATGGCTGTAACTCGAGAGCGAATGCGTTCTAATGACAATTCAATTTGAGTTTCTCTAGCTTGTTTTTCTGCTTTTTGCAAGTCTAGGAAACGTTGATGAGCTAAATCAAAGGCGCTTGCGAATTTCACTAAAATGTCGACATCTTCTTTTGGTGGTTTATTAACAATTCCAGGTAAACTGTACCCAATTTCACCATGTGTAGTTCGAGCCATTATAAATGTTAAACCACCAATATGCCTGATGTCATCATGTGAAGGTGCTTGCGGATCTATGTTTTTAAAATTCCCCAGTGCGACCATTTTGTCAACATAATCAATGGCTTCTTCAACATTCATAGTGTATACAACGGTTGGCTTTTTACTTTTTTCCCATTTGGCTAAAAGTGGAATGTCACCGTGAATATGTTTTGGCAATTCCATAACAAATCCAATTTTGCTACCATCACCAGAAGTCATGGCTTTTTCGTACGTTTTTGGCAACCACATCATATGCCAGAAATAATGCGCTTCATGGCCTAGTTTAATAAATTCATTACGCATGGCAACCACAATGTCAAGCAAATCAGATGATTCTTTCATGGCAACTGCTTGAGCACGAATACGCTCTAAAGCGGTTTCTACTTCAAGCTCACGATTTTTTTGTTCAAGCTCAAAAGTTCTTCGTTTTATAGCTTCTCGTAATTCTTGATTTTCAGCACTTACCTTATCAAATCCTATGGTTTCGCCTTCATCAGTTTTAGAATCGGTTGTTGAGAAATGTTGATAGATAAAACGCCAGCCTTCTTTGTTTTTTTTAAGTGTATTTGTAAATCTGAATCGCCCATAATAAGCCCAATCTTCACCAGTTTTAAACCATGCATCAAACAAATGTGTAATAAAAACTAATTCTTCAAATTTTTCAATGATTTTGGTTTCATTTCTTAAATCACATTTACCCGCGAGCTGATCTGCAGTGGCTTTAAAGAAATTAGTAGTGTCTTTTTTGTTTAAAAATTCTTCATTATCTGTTGAACCTATAAAATGATAATCTTTATCCAGATATTTATTATAGGTTTTTACATCACCATTGAGATAGCTGTATAACCATGTGTCATACACTTGCCAAATTTCGATTTCTTGTTTTTTGGTCAATTTCATGAGTTAGGTTATTGGTAATGAAATAATAAATTCTGTTCCTAAGGTTTCTTTCGTGTTAACCTTAATATCACCTCCATGCACTTTAATTATGTCATAACTTAAAGATAAACCTAATCCTGTACCTTGTCCAGTAGGTTTAGTTGTAAAAAAAGGCTGAAATATTTTGTCCAAAACTTTTTGAGGAATACCATTTCCATTGTCTTTTACTGATATTTCTATGGTTTTTTTTAGTTTTTTAGTTTCAACAGTTACTTTTGGTTCATAATCCTCAATGTGCATTTTTTTCTTTTCGTTAACGGCATAAAAAGCATTGGTAATAAGGTTTAAAACTACACGACCAATATCTTGTGGTACAATACTTATGCTTTTAATATTATCATCTAAATGCGTTTCCAGAGCGGCATTAAACGCTTTGTCTTTGGCGCGCAGCCCATGATAGGCTAGGCGTAAATATTCATCAACCAACACATTGATGTTAGTTTCTTCTTTAGTGCCTGAACTACTTCGACTATGCTGAAGCATTCCTTTAACTATTCCATCTGCGCGTTTTCCATGATGGTTTATTTTTTCGAGATTTTGAATCACATCTTGAGCAATTGCATTGACTTCTTCCATATCTCCATTTTCGATTTCTTCTAACATTTCTTCAAGCAATTCTTTACTCACTTCAGAAAAATTATTGACAAAATTTAATGGGTTCTGAATTTCATGAGCAATTCCAGCAGTTAACTCTCCTAAACTAGCCATTTTTTCTGATTGAATAAGCTGTGATTGTGCAGCTTTTAATTCCTGTAATGAATTTTGTAGAGCATCGTTAGAGGCTTCAATAGCTTTTCTTTTTTGCTCTAGCTCTTCAATAGTTTCTTCTAATAAAATGGCAGTGGTGCGTTTTACTTTTTCAGTGCGCTCTAACTTAAATTCTGAAATAAGTAAATCTTTATCAGCACTCTTAATAGAATTGATTATGCTGGCTTTTTCATCATCAGAAAAGTGATTTGAGCTTTTAATAAGTTCTAATATATGTTTGAGGTGTTGATTCATGCTTTTTCTTTAAGAGTTACCCAACAACAGGCTCCTGAGTGAAAGTTTTGATTTCCATTTAAAACCCGTCCGAACTCACCATAAGTAAAAAAGCCTGCCATAGGTGTTTGCCAAACTTTGGCTAGGCCTTCATTTTCATCTGTAACCATTGGACCCAGAATTGGTGGTCTCCCAGCACATGAAAAAATCAGTAAGGCGTCGGCTTCTTCGTTGGTGTCTTTTTTTAGCTGACTAGCCTTGTCTATAACCTCTTCTATAATATCAAATTCCGGTGGATTGGTGAACCAAAATTTTGATCCTTCTGGCATTGGTATATCCATAACTAGTGCTCTTTCTTTACTGTCAATTTTCATAGGTGATTTAAGAACGGTCTCGTTAACATCCCGTTCAACAATGAAAGGATATTCAATTGCTAATTCTTCAAATATGTTATAATTGTTTTCAGTTAATTTATCTTCTCTTCCTAAGTATTTTAAGTAAAGTTCTAAGGCAGGTTTGCCATCAATTTCATACAGCAAATTGCCTTTGCTTTTTGTCACTGTTCTTTTCAGTCCTAATGGTTTCCAGCCTGTTACAGCCATTCCCTTTAAATTGATTTTGTCTCCATCAAAAACTAATGTGACAACTCCAAAATCTGTTTCTTTTTCATTGGTAAAAACAAAGCTTCCAGTCATGGTCCAATCATCTCCGGCTAATCCTCCAAAAAAGAGTTTATCCATTCCTAGTTTAGATTTTAAATGAGTTGATAAATCTTCACCTTTTAAAAGTTCACCTTTTTTGTCAATTCCTGTACTACAAATAATAAGTGATGGTTTTTTAAATTTGTCAGATGCTGCTTTGGCTAGATTAGAGGATATTTTCTCTAAATTTTTACTTCCAAAAGGTTCAAACAATATGGTGTAATGTTCTTTTGATAATTCTAAAAGTAATATGGCAATTTCACCTTCACTTTGGTAACCATTGATGAACTCTCCACATGAGGTTGCCCCAAAAACATCTATGTTTTTTGAATCTAATAAGTTACAAATAGCGTTTCTGTCTTGCTTAATTGAAATGAAGACAATGGCTAATGTTGGTTTATATCCATCATCCATTGAATCATTCAAAGCACTTTGAATATCAGCGACAGATTTACCATGAATTGATTTTGCTCTCATTTTTATTTTTCTTTTAAAGCGACTACACAGCATGCATTGTTGTGAAATTCGTTTTTGCCGATTTTAGATTTACCATATTCACCATAGGTAAAAAAACCTACCATAGGAGCATTCCAAATATTATGCACCTGTTCTATTTCTTCTTTCATTAATGCTCCAAACGATAAATGTCGACTCACACATGAGAACATGATTAATGCATCAGCTTTTTGGTGAACACCATCTTTAATACTCGCACATTCTGTAACTACAGTTTCAATCGCATCAAAATCTGGTGGTAGTGAAAATTTAATTTGTGATCCTTGAGGTACGCTTCCTGTACAAATGAGTGAACGGTCTTCATTATTGGCAAATCTGGTTGCACGTATTACAGTATCACCGTTTTCCCTTTCTAACTGTAAAGGATAATACCAAGAATTCATAAATGCCACGATGCCTTTGTTATCTTCTTGTTTTATATCAACACCAAGGTATTTCATTAGCATGTCTAATGCAGGCTTGTCGTCAATGGTATAAACAATATTGCCTTCGCTTTTGGTTACTGTTTTTGTCGTTCCAATCGCTTTCCAACCACAACTAGCGATACCTCTAATATCTATTTTATCTTCATCAATTATAAGAGCTATTAATGCATTGTCTTTATGATTGTTGTTTGTAAAAACAATTGGTTTTTCAGCAATTAAGTCGTCACCAGCCATGCCTCCAAATATGGTGGCTTCCTCTCCAAAACTTTGCATAATGCCATCTACAATATGTTCACCATCTATAAATATACCACCTGTAGCTATGATGAAAGCAGGATTGGTAAAGGTTTCTTTTCCAATATAACCAATTCGTTTTGCATCTTCTAATGTGGTTTCTGT
The DNA here is from genome assembly GCA_964598775.1 of uncultured Lacinutrix sp. Classification (GTDB taxonomy): domain Bacteria; phylum Bacteroidota; class Bacteroidia; order Flavobacteriales; family Flavobacteriaceae; genus CAJQLB01. The sequence goes on along the minus strand of CAZRDG010000062.1, from coordinate 253 downwards.
GGTTGTTTCAAGAAATACTAATTTAAAATATGACGGATTCATATCGAGCAACATCAAGACGATGCTCCCTTCTTCAATATCACCATTGATGAATTCTCCTGCAGTTGTTGCACCAAAAACGATAATTCCTTTTGAATCTAAAAAATTACTTGTTGTTTTCCAGTCTTGCTTTATGGAAGAAAAGACAATCGCTAATGTTGGTTTAAATCCATCTGATATAGCCTTGTCAATTTCTTTGATAATGGCATCGGTA
>CAZRDG010000061.1:0-10683 GCA_964598775.1 uncultured Lacinutrix sp. | reverse complement strand
TAATCGCATTTATATCAACACCAATAAGTTTTACTCCAAAATCTTTCCAAATCCACTTTTCATCAGCTTCAATACATAAATTTAATGCAGTTTGCCCACCCATTGTAGGTAAAACAGCATCAATTTGAGGATGCTCTTTAAGAACTTTAACTATAGATTTTGTATTTAATGGCAACAGATATACATGATCAGCCATAGAAGGGTCTGTCATTATGGTTGCCGGATTAGAGTTAATTAAAATAGTTTCAATTCCATCTTCGCGAAGCGATCTTAAAGCTTGAGAACCAGAGTAATCAAATTCGCATGCTTGACCAATGATAATCGGACCTGAACCTATAATTAAAATGGAGTTTAAATCTTTACTTTTTGGCATTGCTTATTATTTATTTAAAATTTTTCAAAAATAGTTATCGATAGGATATAAAAAAAGGCGTTACGACCAGTAACACCTTTAATATATTAACAATAGTTAATCATTATTTTTTATGCTTTAACTCAGAAGATACAGATAATTTCTTTCTTCCCTTAGCTCTTCTACGTGCAAGTACTTTTCTACCATTGGCAGAAGCCATTCTTTCCATGAAACCATGTTTGTTTCTTCTCTTTCTTTTTGATGGCTGAAACGTTCTTTTACTCATTGTCTATATCTTTAAAGTCTTATAATCTTTTACTTAAATTTAAATTTTGAACTATTCCTCAAAACTGCGTGCAAATATACAAAGAGTTTTTACTTTGCCAAACCTAAAATAAAAAATATTTATAATTGTTTTTACTACCTTTGCATTCTGAAATTTAAATGCAGAAAATGTACAACAAAAACATAAAATTAGTTATTGCCATATTAATCATTGCTTATGCGGTTTATCAGTTTATTGAAGGCTATATTGGTAATGGAATCATGTTTATTTTTCTATCTCTAATTTTCATTTTTTTATATTTTAAAAATGAATTTATTCTTCTAGCCTTTTTAAAACTTAGAAAACAAGACTTTGATGGGGCTAAAAAGTGGTTAGACAAAATAAAAAATCCACAATCTGCTTTAACTACGAAACAACAGGGTTATTACAATTACTTGAACGGTATTATGGTTTCTCAAACCAATATGAATGAAGCTGAAAAGTATTTCAAAAATGCTATTTCATTAGGATTGTCTATGGATCATGATTTAGCCATGGCAAAATTGAATTTAGCAGGCATTGCATTTACTAAAAGACGAAAACAAGAAGCCAATTTATTATTGGCCGAAGCTCAAAAGCTTGATAAGAGAGGTATCTTGACAGAACAAATAAAAATGATGAAGCAACAAATGAAAAAAGCTTCAATTCCTAATCAACATTATGGAGCGCCTACATCTGCAAGACAAGGTAGACGTAGTAGACGATAAATAAAAAAAGCACTGAATTTCAGTGCTTTTTTTATTTGTTTAAAACCATTCCTAAGGTTTGGTATAGTAACCATCTTTAGGAATCTCAATAAAATATTGTTTTCTTGATTTGTTATTTAAATGAGGTTCTCTTAGCCAAGGGTTATGTAATTTTAGAATTTTGTAGTTAATACCAAAACCTTCAGAAAACTTAACAAAATCAGTTACTGCCGTATCAACCGCAACCTTATAAGTTGGTATTGTTTTGTATAAATCTTTATGTCTAAAGTTAAATCCATACTTCGCAGGATTATTTAATATTTCCTTTAAAGCTACAATTCTAAACATGTATCTTCCAGTTTCTTCTCCTAAAAGCAAGTCATAATAATCTTTAACGTTTTGATCCTTAAGCCTGTTTGAAACTCCTGCCATTCCAGCATTATAAGAAGCTGCAGCTAATGTCCATGAACCTAGTTTTTCTTTCGCAGTTTTTAAGTAGTCACATGCGACTTCAGTAGCTAGTTCTAAATTATATCGTTCATCAACATTATTATTGACTTCCAAACCAAATTCTCTTCCGGTTTTTGGCATAATTTGCCAAACACCTTTGGCACCAGCCGGTGACACCGCATTAGTTAAACCACTTTCAATTACGGCTAAGTACTTAAAATCATCCGGAATTCCATGCTTTTTTAATATGGGTTCAATTACCGGAAAATACTTATTTGCGCGTTTAAACATTAATAAGGCATTGGATTGCCAATAGGTATTCACCAATAATTCCCTATCCATACGTTCTAAAACATCAGGATCATTTAATGGCATTGGTTCACCAGCAAAATTTAAGTTTTCAGGAACATTAAGGGCATAAACGTTATAATCGTTTATGATTTTCTTTTCTAAATTATCATCACTTGGAGCATCTTGAACTGCAAAAATAAACAGTGCAGATAAACTTAATAATCCAAGACATGCTAAAATATTTTTTATTGTCTTCATCATTTTAAAAAGTTTATTAGACCTTAAAAATAATGAAAAAACTGGTACTGCACTAAATTTTAACTAAGAATCAATTTTGGAAGATTTTCATTGAACCACTTATATTTATTAATTATCATTATATGAGTTCCACCTTTTATAGTAATACAATTTGAAATATTTATTATTGGAAAAACAGGGTCACGATCGCCATGAATATGAATAATATTAGGAATAGCTTCATCTTGACTCCAACTCACCATATTTTCAATAGCCCAATCTAAATAATGTTTATCCGCCACAGATAGATATTTCTTATATAGATTCACACGCTTTTTTACAGTTTCACCAAAAGCATATTTAGCAAAGGACTCAAAATTCCCAACAAACTTAGTTGGTAATAGTTTATAGATTTTAGAAATTTTTGCTAATCGCATTTTTCTTGGTAACTCATATTTTGATTTTACCGATGAAATTATAATTAATTTTTGATATTGAATTTGCTTACTCATTTCTTGAACAAGAACACCTCCAAAAGAGACTCCAATTAGAACAGGATCTTTATGCTTAATGTTTTGATTCATACGTTGAGCATAAGACTGAATACTTTCGTCCTTTGTAGGAATAATCCATTCAAGTAAGTGAATTTTAAACTGATTCGTAGGCAATTTTATATACTCGAATATAGCGGGATTTGCTGCCATTCCTGGCATAAAGTAAACATGAATTAAATTTAAAGACATAAGTGATTAAGGTTCAATAAACTATGGTAATTAACGATTTTTTTTCATATCTTTGCAAAACAAATCTATGGAAAATAGATTGTCTTCCGTTGAATAAAATAGACTAATTATGATAGATGCAGCAGAATTAATTGACAATGATTTTTTACGTCAATTCGAACTAAAAGTTGATGACAAGCTAGCAAAAATTGAGTATTCCCTTCAAGACAGAAAAATTTTCTTAACAAAACTAGTTGTTCCTGAAACCATTACTGAAGAAGATTTTACTGAAGATTTTTTGAAAATGGTAATGGCTAATATTAAAGAACGCAATATAAGTGTGGTTCCTACTAGCCCCGAAATTGCAAAATTTATTAGACGTAACAGACGCTACAAAAGCATGCTGCCTGTAGGAATTCGAATCTAATAATAAAATGATATAGAAACAAAAAAGCCTAAGTTTAGAAACTTAGGCTTTTTTGTTTTTTATTAGAATTGAAACTATCTTTTAAAGGTATATGTTATATCTTGAGTCATTGTAGTTTCAAAAGTATCAATATCTTTAGCTATAAAACCATTAGGAACTATCATGTTCAGCGTGTTACCATCTATAGTTAACATCATGATCTCTCCATCTAAATCAATGATAACTGTATTATTATTAACTGTGTAATTTACAATGTTTGGCATCCTATCACTATCTGTAGTACAAGATGTCATAAAAACAAGTCTTCCATCCTCTAATCTAGTGTTATACGTTACTTCTGAACTATAAAAAACTTTAGCATTTGCGGCATCCATAAAATTTATAGTTGTCTCACTTAAACAACCTGGAGAATACTCTGATTGTGCTGTACCATCGTTATTTAAATCAATTGGTGTGTCAACCATCCAAGATGCCAGCGTCCATTCTCCCAAAATTGTGGAAGTGTCATCAATATCTTCAGTCGTGCACGATGTAAATACAAAAAATGATAAGCAAGTAAATAAAGCTAAGACTAATTTTTTCATGTTTTTGGGGCGTATTGAGCTTATTAGCTACTCAAATGTAAAATCTCTAAAGACTTTAGTACAAAAAATCAGTTAAGAAACTAATAATTTGGTTAAACGACTTAAAATATTCATTTTTAGACAGATAAAATGTCAGCAAACTCAAACCTTACCAAACCATCATTATCAATTTCAGACAGTTCAACCTTATGTAGTGTGTTTACTAATTCCGGATTCCAAGGCGCTTTTACCTTGACGTAATTTCCTGTGAAACCATGTATGTAACCTTCTTTGTTTTCACCTTCAAACAACACTGTTCTTTCACTACCAATCTGGCTTTCGTAAAAAGCTCTTCTCTTTTTGGCTGATAAGCCTCGTAACATTTTACTACGTTTAGACCTTATATTTTTAGGTACAACGCCATCTAATTCTGCAGCTACAGTATTATCGCGTTCTGAATAGGTGAATACATGTAGATAGGAAATATTCAATTCATTCAGAAAGTTATAGGTTTCTAAAAAGTGTTCCTCTGTTTCTCCAGGAAAACCAACAATCACATCAACTCCAATACACGCATGTGGCATTACTTCTTTTATTTTTGAAACACGATCTATATAAAGCTCCTTCATATAGCGACGACGCATCAATTTTAAAATATCATTACTTCCGCTCTGTAAAGGGATATGAAAATGTGGTACAAACGAATCACTATTTGAGACAAATTCAATAGTTTCATTTTTAAGAAGATTAGGTTCTATTGAAGAAATTCGCAACCGTTCAATACCTTCAACAGTATCTAACTCCTTAACCAATTCATAAAATGTGTGTTCATGTTTTTTATTGCCAAACTCACCTTTTCCATAATCACCAATATTAACACCTGTCAAAACAATTTCTTTAATTCCTTTTTCTGATATTTCTTTGGCGTTTTTCAACACATTGTCTAAGGTGTCACTTCGCGAAATTCCTCTAGCTAAAGGGATTGTACAATAAGTACACTTGTAATCACAACCATCTTGAACTTTTAAAAATGCACGTGTTCGATCACCTATGGAATAACTCCCGACATAAAAATCAGCTTCAGCAATTTCACAGGAATGAACTTCGCCAAAATCGTTTTTAGAAAGGTCATTTAAATAATCGGTTATTTTGAATTTTTCGGTTGCTCCTAGCACTAAATCAACACCTTCAACATCAGCAAGTTCTTGAGGTTTTAGTTGGGCATAGCATCCAACAGCAGCAACAAAGGCCTTTGGATTATTTTTTTGTGCTTGTTTCACGATGGTTTTAAATCGTTTGTCCGCATTTTCGGTTACAGAACAGGTGTTAATTACGTATATATCAGCAGGTTCTGAAAAATCAACACGGTCAAAACCTTCCTCTTTAAAATTCCTTGCGATGGTAGAGGTTTCAGAAAAATTGAGCTTACAGCCTAAAGTATAAAATGCGACTTTTTTTCTACGATTCATTCTTGTATTTTTACCAAGATTGCAAATTTACAATTAATAACTTAAATGCTAAACATAAAGACCAATAGGATTATACAGTTAATGTCCTTTAGTTGCATCCTATTCGTTCTCTTCTCTTGTAGTAATAACCAAAACTCTGATAAAGATAAATTGGTATTTCGTTTTAACCAACACTCCAATATCAATACTTTAGATCCTGCATTTTCCAGGACCTTGCAAGATACTTGGGCTTGTAATCAATTATTTAACGGTTTAGTACAATTAGACAACGAATTAAATATTCTACCAAGTATTGCAAAAAAATGGACTATTTCTGAAGATGGACAAATCTATACTTTTAATTTACGTAAAGATGTCTACTTTCATAAGCATGAGTTATTTGGAAAAGATTCAACCAGAACAGTGGTTGCAAAAGATTTTGAGTATAGTTTTAATCGTTTAAGAGATGAGAACGTTGCAGCTCCTGGAAGTTGGGTTTTAAATAAGGTAGAGTCTTTTGAAGCCGTTAATGATAGCATTTTTAAAATTAAATTAAAGCAACCGTTTCCTGCTTTTATTGGACTATTAACCATGAAATACTGTTCTGTAGTTCCTAAAGAAATTGTTGAACATTATGGAAGCGAATTTCGATCGAAACCCATTGGCACAGGACCATTTAAGTTTAAACGTTGGGAAGAAAATATCAAGCTCATTTTTAGAAAAAACAATCACTACTTTGAAACCGACAGCACTGGAACATCTCTACCTTATCTGGAATCCATTGCAATAACTTTTTTACCAGACAAACAAAGCGAGTTCTTACAATTTGCTCAAGGAAACATAGACTTCTTAAATAGCTTAGACGCTTCATATAAAGACGAGTTGTTAACTGCAGATGGAAAACTTAGAGAACAATATGCTTCGACAGTAAATATGACGCGTGGTCCTTATTTAAACACTGAGTATTTGGGGTTTTATTTGGATTCTGACACACCTGAAATACAATCTGAACTCATCAGAAAAGCTATCAATTATGGCTTTGATAGAGAAAAAATGATGATTTATTTGCGCAATGGCATTGGAAATCCTGCTCATGGAGGCTTTATTCCTAAAGGACTTCCTGGATATGATGAATCCATTGGTTTTACCTACCAACCTGAAAAATCAAAACAGCTCATTGATCAGTTTAAAAAGGAAAGCGGCATCAATAATCCTGAGATTACACTAACAACGACAAGTAATTACTTGAGTTTTTGTGAGTTTATTCAGCGTGAATTAGAAAAAAATGGTCTTAAAGTTAATGTTGATGTCATGCCTGAAGCAACATTACGTACTGCTAGATCCAATGGAAAGGTAGATATGTTTCGGAGTTCCTGGATTGCAGATTATTTGGATGCCGAAAATTATTTATCCATATTTTACAGTAAAAACTTTGCACCTAATGGTTCCAATTATTTTCATTACAAAAGTGAAGTTTTAGACAGTTTGTATGATAAAGCCTTTACCATAACTGATATTGAAAAGAGGAAATATTTATATACGACTATGGATTCTTTAGCGATGCAAAACGCCATTATGGTACCATTGTACTATGATGAAGTCATTCGCTTTACTCAGAAAAACGTAAAAGGTTTAGAAATTAACCCAATTAATTTATTAGATTTAAGAAGAGTAACAAAAAACTAAAAATTAACAGAGCTCTACAATTATAAGTTTTTATAACCCACCACCTAAAGCCGCCACAATTAATACACCAGCTGCAGCCGATAAAAGTAATAACGTAATATACCCTAAACCTAAAATTCCAACGGCATTTGTTTTGCCTTTGCTATATAAATGTATTTCGTTAACCAAATCATCGGTGAGTAAAATTTTCACATATTTATCAAGTTCATTTTCGTTAACAATATTATCATTATACACTTTTTTAGATTTATGAGATTGTTTCTTGGCTATGCCATATAACTGATTTTCTTCTTCAATCAACTTCTCAAACTTATAGGTTGCTTTTGTAGTAGATTTTACTTTAACTTTCTTCTCAGAAAAAATTGCATCATCTTTGGTTGAGGTCCTAGAATTATAAATTGCACAACTTTGAAATAAAACGATCAAGCTCAATAATAGTACTGATTTTTTCATAACTTACTTTAGTATATATATTATATTGTAAAAAACAACAAATAAATATTTTCAAATAAAAAAATATGAAAAAACCTTTTCGCTGCCACATTTTATAAGGAAGTAGCACATAAGGTTTAAGCAACCACAACTTTATGAATTAAATATAATCTATTTTAAGATAAGGGCCTGAATTTTTTAGTTTCTTCAAAAACATGCTCTAAAATTGCAGCATCTTGCTCAGTAAATTCAATATCTCGACGCGACATCACTATTTTGCATACTTCAAATGCTTTTTTAGTTAGGTATGTTGTAAAACCACCATGTCCTCCCCAAGAAAAGCTAGGCACAAAATTACGTGGAAAACCACTTCCAAAAATATTGGCACTCACACCAACAACTGTACCTGTATTAAACATCGTATTAATACCGCATTTACTATGATCTCCCATCATTAGGCCGCAAAACTGTAAACCAGTTCTAGCAAAACCTTCAGTGTTATAATCCCATAGTCTAACTTCGGCATAATTATTTTTAAGGTTGGAGTTGTTGGTATCTGCTCCAAGATTACACCATTCTCCTAACACAGAATTTCCTAAAAAACCATCATGGCCTTTGTTGGAATAGCCAAACAATACCGAATTATTAACCTCACCTCCTACTTTACTGTGAGGTCCAATAGTAGTTGGTCCGTATATTTTTGCACCAAGTTTTACTGTAGCATGGTCACACAAAGCAAAAGGTCCACGAATAATACTGCCTTCCATTATTTCGGCATCTTTACCAATATAAATAGGTCCAGAACTTGCATTTAGAGTCACAAACTCGAGTTTAGCGCCTTCTTCAATAAAAATATTTTTTGGGTTGATTGTGTTAACACTTTTTGGAAGGGTTTGAGATTTTCTGCCCTCAGTCAATAATGAAAAATCGTTTTCAATAGCTTCTCCATTTTTTGAGAAAATATCCCAAGTGTGTTCTATTTTTAAGATATGAGCGTCATATTCAGTAGCATCAAAATCATCAAAATTGATGTCTTCCTGAGTGTCTAGTGTATAAAAAGCAATCACATCTTCACCTGAAAAAATGGCTTGATTTTCTTTTAAATTCTTAATTAGTTCAACCAATTCAGCATTCGGACAAAACGACGCATTAATCATGATGTTTTCTTCCATCTCCACCATTGGGAATTTTTCAGATAAATAATCTTCTGTGACTGTAGTGGTAGTCGCACCAAGAAAATGTTCCCATTTTTCTCTAATAGTCAAAATTCCAACACGAATATCAGCTACAGGTCTTGTAAAAGTAAATGGTAGCAAGTTAGTGCGTGAAGGACCATCAAAAAGAATATAGTTCATAATAAGTTAGAAGTTAGAAGCTAGAAGTTAGAAGTGTGTCACACTAAAATCTACTTATATTTTTCTATTCTCAAAAGTAACTTAATTGTATAAAACAAAAAAGCCTTCGAGAAAATTCTGAAGACTTTAATAAAATATATATTTTTGCTGAGTTTATTTTTTAAACTTAGCGTATTTGTTTTTAAACTTATCAATACGTCCAGCAGTATCAACCAATTTAGATTTTCCTGTATAATAAGGATGTGAGCTTCTTGAAATTTCCATTTTTACTAATGGGTACTCAACTCCATCAACCTCAATAGTTTCATTTGTATCTGCAGTAGATTTGGTTAAAAACACATCTTCATTAGACATATCTTTAAAGGCTACTACTCTATAATTTTCTGGATGTATATCTTTTTTCATCACTTAAACTTTAAAAATCGTTACTTTTTTCGAGCTGCAAATTTAAGTATTTTTTAGAAATGTACAATGTTTTTGTGTTTATTTTTCAACACATTATTAACTATTTAAAATATTGATGTAACGTTTTAGTATATTTGAATACTAACTAATCAAACTACTAAAAATCAAAACATGGAAAAATCAATTAAATCAAGTGCAATTAATTATGGTCTGTATTTAGGTATAGCTTTATCTTTAATTACAGTAACTATCTGGTTTGTAAATATAAACCTAATGGCCAATATGTGGTTAGGTATAGGTATATTACTGGCTGTAATAGCTTTTGGTGTGGTATCTACAGCCAAATCAAAAAGCATAATGGAAGGTTTTCTTACTTTTAAAGAAGCTTTTTCTGCATATTTTATTACAGTAGCAGTTGGAATTATTATTAGTCAAGTTGTAAGTTTCATATTATTCAATTTCATTGATCCTGATGCTGCAAAAGAAATTCAACAAATTACAATTGACTCAACAGTAAATATGATGGAAGGATTTGGTGCTCCAGCTGAATCTATTGCTGAAGCTGTTGAAAAGATTGAAAACACTGATCAATTTAGTGTGGTTAGTGTACTTAAATCCTCGGCTTGGAGTTTGGTTTTTCAAGCTGTAATTGGGCTTATTGTAGGCTTAATTATGAAGAAATCAAATCCTGATGCTTAAAATATTTTAGTTACTTTTACAGTCTATAAAAATGACTAAATAATGAACATATCAGTAGTTATACCACTACTAAATGAAAGTGACTCATTAACAGAATTACATGATTGGATTGCAAAGGTTATGCAATCCAATCATTTTTCTTATGAAATCATCTTTATTGATGATGGTAGTACTGATGATTCTTGGGAAGTCATTTCCTCATTATCTAAAAAAGACAACTCAGTAAAAGGCATTCGCTTCTCTAAAAATTATGGCAAATCTCAAGCCTTGCATGCTGGTTTTAAGCTTGCTAAAGGTGACGTTGTCATTACTATGGATGCTGACTTACAAGATAATCCCGAAGAAATCCCTGGGCTTTACGACTTAATTGAAAAAGAAAATTATGATCTTATTTCTGGTTGGAAAAAAAAGCGTTACGATTCAGTAATCTCCAAAAATTTACCTTCAAAACTGTTTAATTGGGCTGCCAGGAAGACATCTGGTTTAAAATTACACGATTTTAATTGCGGCTTAAAAGCTTATAAAAATGAAGTTGTAAAATCTATTGACGTTAGTGGCGAAATGCACAGATACATTCCTGTGTTGGCAAAAAACGAAGGTTTTAG
>CAZRDG010000060.1:0-10684 GCA_964598775.1 uncultured Lacinutrix sp. | reverse complement strand
GTTAGAGAAGGTTCAGTAAAACCTAATGATTTGGCATTGTATCTTGAAGATGCTAATTCTCTCATGTTTGATTCTGAAGTGATTGGCGCTGAGGTTTATAAATCTACAGATGGTGGAGCAACTTGGACTAAAACCCATAATGGTTACATTGATGGTTTATATAGTTCTTATGGTTATTACTTTGGAGTTATTGCAGTTAATCCTTCAAATGAAAATAAGATTTATTTATTAGGTGTTCCTCTTTTAAAATCGGATGATGGAGGGAAAACATTTAACTCCATTGGAAAAGAAAATGTACATAGTGACCATCAAGCCATTTGGGTAAACCCTAAATTAGAAGGACACGTTATTAACGGAAATGATGGAGGTGTAAATATTACCTATGATGATGGTGAAAATTGGACCAAAAATAATTCGCCAGCAGTCGGCCAATTTTATTACATAACTGTGGATAATCAAAAACCTTATAATGTTTATGGTGGTTTGCAAGATAATGGTGTTTGGTTTGGCCCAAGTAACTATGTCGCTTCAAAAGATTGGGAAGATCGTGGACAATATCCATATAAAGGTATTGGAGGTGGCGACGGTATGCAAGTACAAGTTGATAGCAGAAACCATAACATTGTCTATTCGGGATCACAGTTTGGCTTTTACTCTCGTCAAAATCTAGAAACTGGAGAGCGTGCTTTTATTACACCAAGCCATGAATTAGGAGATTCACCTTATCGCTTTAATTGGCAAACACCAATTTTATTATCACCTCACAATCAAGATATTCTTTACATGGGAGCAAATAAGTTATTGCGTTCAATGAATCAGGGAAATAGTTTTGATGTTATTTCTGGCGATTTAACCACTGGTGGGAAAAAAGGAGATGTTCCCTATGGAACTCTAACTACCATTTCTGAAAGTCCGTTTCAATTCGGATTAATCTATACAGGAAGTGACGATGGTTATATTAACATGACCAATAACTCTGGTGATGTCTGGAATAGAATTTCAGGAAGTTTACCTCAAGGACTTTGGGTGTCTAGAGTGATTGCTTCTCAACACAAAAAAGAACGCGTTTATGCCACTTTAAATGGTTACAGAAATGACGATTTTAAAGCCTATGTGTATATGAGTGATGATTATGGTAAAACTTGGAAAGACATAAGTTCCAACCTGCCAAATACTGCAGCAGTCAATGTTATAAAAGAAGACTCTGAAAATGAAAACTTATTGTATTTAGGAACAGATAATGCAGTTTATGCATCTTTTAATAATGGTGCTAAATGGGAAACATTTGCAAATGGATTACCTGCTGTTGCCGTTCACGATTTGGTAGTACAAGCCGAAGCAAAAGATTTGGTCATTGGAACACATGGACGAAGTATTTATAAAGCCGATATTTCAGCATTACAAAAACATAACAGTATTGGTGCTAAAGCGATTGTTGTTTTTGACACTGAAGAAATTCAATCTAATAGACGATGGGGAATGTCTTTTGGTTCATTTTCTTTTTTCCCTGAAACAACCATTGGGTTTTATTCCAATGCAAAAGCAAAGTTGGGCATCAATATTTTATCTGAAGGAGGCACACTATTAAATACTATTCCAGTTGATGCTGATGCAGGCTACAATTATGCTACATACAATTTAACGATGAGTGATGATGGCAAAAAAGCCTTGGAAAAAGAGAATTCAAAACTGAGAATTAGTCAAGCTCAAAATGGGAAAATTTATTTACCACCAGGAACATATACTGTGCAAATAGGAAGTGCTAAAACTACTTTGATAGTTAAGTAATATTAAATAAACAATGACTTAAGGAGTTAGGTATTATTTATATCTGACTCCTTTTTTTTTGATCTTTTTTTTAACATTGATTGACACTTCTTTTGCACTTTTTTAACACTACTTCCTTTTAATCAAGTTAGTTTTACCATCAAGATAAATTATAAAAATTCAGTTATTCCAATTATGGAACAATACTTGCGGCACAAAATGCTAACTAAAACCATCAATCAATGTCAAAATTTTTATTCATCTTTTTACTTTTATGTATTACAATCACACAACAATCAACTGCTCAAGAAAACACAAATGAAGAATTAAAAATATATTTAGATTGTAATGTTTGCGACAATATATTTATAAAGCAGAACCTAGGGAATGTTCAGTTTGTAAGAGATCAAGGGCAAGGCGATGTTCATTTATTTTTTCTGACTCAAAACAATGGTAGTGGAGGCAGACTATATGAAATTGACTTTATTGGGAAAAACACCTTTGAAGCAATAAACTATAAAGTCTCATTTTCAACTGATACGAATATGACTAGTGATGATGTTAGAAAAAGAATATTAGAATATATAAAACTTGGCTTGGTTCGTTATTGGATTGAAAAAGGGACATTAGAAGGTGTTTCAGTTACTGCACCAACTCCAGAAGTTGAAGAAGAGTTAAATAAAACGGAATTAAAAGACCCTTGGAATTATTGGGTGTTTAGAGTAGGAGCTAATGGTTGGTTTAATGGTCAAGAATCTAACAAATCAAGCAACGTAAATTTTAATGTTTCCGCCAGACGTGTAACTGAAAAAAATAAGTTTTCTTTCAGAATCGGATTTAATGAAAATAAAAACACTTTTACATTTGATGGTGAAGATATTGTTTCAATAAATAGTGGAAAAAACTTAAATGTAAGTGATGTTATTAGCATAAGTAATCATTGGTCTGTTGGGGCATTTGGTAATTTAGGAACATCAACATTCGGGAACTATGATTTTTATTGGTCATTTCAACCTGCTATAGAATTTAATTTTTTTAAATATGAAGAGTCTGCTAAAAAGCAACTTATATTAAGCTATAGAAATGGTCTAAGATATAATGATTATATAGAGCGATCTGTGTATGCCAAAGATGATGAATTACTTTGGCAACATTCAATTTTGTTGGGCGGAAGTATAAGACAAGAATGGGGAAATATTAATGGTGAAGCATCATTTGACCAATTTTTGCATGACACGACACTTAATGCACTAAATTTTTATTTAGGCGCTAATGTGAGATTGTTTAAAGGTTTTAATTTTAATGTTGGTGGTAATTATAGTATTACAAGAAATCAAATTAATTTACCAGCAGGAAATGTATCCTTAGAAGAGTTGTTACTTCAACAACAACAACTAGAATCAGGCTATAATTATTGGTTTAATGTTGGTGTTAGCTATTCTTTTGGATCTATTTATAACACTATTGTCAACCCAAGATTTAATTTCTAATTAAAACCATTCTAAATTTATCATAAAAAGAGAACTTAAATTTGTGATACTAAGGCACGAGCAGTACCTTTGCAGTTAGTATAAAACTAACTTCAAAAAAATGAGTGGATTTTTTAAATCTTCAATAGGAAGAAAGGTTGCCATGGCACTCTCAGCTTTTTTCCTCATGTTTTTCTTACTTCAACATTTAACCATTAATATCTTGTCTGTTTTTAGTGCAGACGCTTTTAATGAAGTTTCCCATTTTATGGGAACAAATCCTTTAGTACAATATGTGTTACAGCCAATTTTAATATTTGGTGTTGTTTTCCATTTTGTAATGGGATTTGTGTTGGAAATCAAAAACAAAAAAGCACGTAATGTAGCTTATGTAAAAAATAATGGTACCGCAAATTCATCATGGATGAGCCGAAATATGATTTGGAGTGGTGTCGCTATTTTAGCGTTCATCATCCTTCATTTTATCGATTTCTGGTTTCCTGAAATTAACACCAAATTTATTCAAGGCGACTGGTCTGGAATGCATGATGGTGAATTCAGATATTTTCATGAATTACAAGAGAAATTTTTAAGCCCTGTAAGAGTTTTAGCTTATGTAATTGCATTTGTATTTTTAGCATTGCATTTATTACATGGATTTACCTCAGCATTCCAATCAATGGGTTCAACTGCTGGAAGAAAGAAAACCTTACAAAATATTGGGAAAGCGTATGCCATTTTAATTCCGCTAGGATTTATATTCATCGCTATTTATCATCATTTTAATCATATCCATTAATCGTATAGAATATGGCATTAGATTCAAAAGTACCAAAGGGTCCATTAAAAGATAAATGGACAACATATAAAGACCACATTAACCTTGTTAACCCAGCCAATAAGCGTCATATTGATATTATTGTAGTTGGCACTGGCTTAGCTGGAGGTTCAGCTGCGGCTACCTTAGCAGAATTAGGCTATAATGTAAAAGCGTTTTGTTATCAAGATTCACCACGTCGTGCGCACTCTATTGCAGCACAAGGAGGAATTAACGCAGCCAAAAATTACCAAGGTGATGGTGATTCAACCTACAGGTTATTTTATGATACAGTTAAAGGTGGCGATTATCGTTCTCGTGAAGCAAACGTGTATCGTTTAGCAGAAGTCTCAACTAATATCATTGACCAATGTGTAGCTCAAGGTGTTCCATTTGCGCGTGATTATGGAGGACTTTTAGATAACCGTTCATTTGGAGGTGTTTTGGTTTCAAGAACGTTTTATGCAAAAGGACAAACAGGTCAGCAATTATTACTTGGAGCATATTCTGCAATGAACAGACAAATAGCACGTGGTAAGATTCAAATGTTCAATCGCCACGAAATGCTTGATGTTGTAAAAATTGATGGTAAAGCAAGAGGAATTATTGCTCGTGATTTAGTAACTGGAAAAATTGAACGTCATTCTGCACACGCTGTAGTAATTGCTTCTGGTGGTTATGGAAATGTATATTTCTTATCAACAAATGCAATGGGAAGTAATGCCACAGCAGCATGGAAAATACATAAAAAAGGAGCGTATTTTGCTAATCCTTGCTTTACTCAAATTCACCCAACTTGTATCCCAAGATCAGGAGATTATCAATCTAAATTAACTTTGATGTCTGAATCTTTAAGAAATGATGGTCGTATTTGGGTGCCTAAAAACTTAGATGATGTTAAGGCTATTAAAGAAGGGCGTAAAAAACCAACTGATCTTTCTGAAGATGAAAGAGATTATTTTCTTGAGCGTCGTTATCCAGCTTTTGGAAACTTAGTGCCTCGTGATGTGGCTTCAAGAGCTGCAAAAGAACGATGTGATGCTGGTTATGGTGTAAATGCAACTGGAGAAGCTGTGTATCTTGATTTTGCTTCTGCAATTCAAAGATATGGGAAAGAACAGGCGAAAATTCATAATATCGATAACCCTTCAGATCAAAAAATATACGATTTAGGTAAGGCAATCGTAGAAGCTAAATATGGAAACTTATTCCAAATGTATGAGAAAATCGTTGATCAAAATCCATACAAAACACCTATGATGATTTATCCAGCAGTTCATTATACAATGGGAGGTGTTTGGGTAGATTACAACCTCATGACAACCGTTGATGGTTTGTATTGTATAGGTGAGGCTAATTTTTCAGATCATGGAGCCAACAGACTAGGTGCTTCAGCTCTGATGCAAGGTTTGGCTGATGGCTATTTTGTACTACCATATACAATTGGCGATTATTTATCTAATGATATCAGAACCGGAAAAATACCAACTGATAGTAAAGAATTTGATGAAGCCGAAAAAGAGGTGACAGATAGAATTAACTTCTTTGTTAATAATAAGGGAACTAAATCTGTAGACTATTTCCATAAGAAGCTAGGAAACATCATGTGGAATAAAGTAGGAATGTCTAGAAATGAGCAAGGGCTTAAAGAAGCAATATCAGAAATTAAAGCCCTGAGAGAAGAATTTTGGAAAGAAGTTTCTGTTCCAGGTATAGCAAATGAGTTAAATCCTGAATTAGAAAAAGCAGGTCGTGTAGCCGATTTTCTTGAGTTAGGGGAGCTATTCGCTAAAGACGCCTTAATGAGAGAAGAATCTTGTGGCGGACATTTTAGAGAAGAATCTGCTGAAGAATCCGGACCACAAAAAGGAGAAGCGAAACGTAACGACAAAGATTTTGCATTTGTTGCCGCTTGGGAATATAAAGGAGAACCAAGTGACGCGGTTTTGCACAAAGAACAGTTAGAATTTAATGACATCGAACTAAAACAACGTTCATATAAATAATTAAGACAATATGAATCTTACATTAAAAATTTGGCGTCAAAAGAACGCTAGTGACAAAGGAAAAATGGTCGATTACAAAGTGACTGAAATTTCAGAACACATGTCTTTTTTAGAAATGATGGATGTTCTGAATGAACAATTAATACGATCAGGTGATGAACCTGTAGCTTTTGATCATGATTGTCGTGAAGGGATTTGTGGTATGTGTTCTATGTATATCAATGGAGAAGCACATGGTCCTGATAGAGGAGTAACAACCTGTCAATTACACATGCGAATGTTTAAAGATGGAGATACAATAACAATTGAGCCATTTAGAGCTGCAGCTTTCCCAGTAATTAAAGATTTGGTTGTAGATCGAAGTGCTTTTGATCGAATTCAGCATGCAGGAGGATACATTTCTGTAAATACTTCAGGAAACACTCAAGACGCAAATTCAATTCCGATATCAAAACATGCTGCTGATGAGGCCATGGATGCTGCAACATGTATTGGTTGTGGTGCATGTGTTGCAACATGTAAAAATTCCTCTGCTATGCTATTTGTTGGGGCTAAAGTATCACAGTATGCATTATTGCCACAAGGACAAGTTGAAGCAGCTGAACGTGTTCAAAACATGGTAGCTCAAATGGATTTAGAAGGTTTTGGAAATTGTACAAATACTGGAGCCTGCGAGATTGAATGCCCTAAAGGAATTTCATTAGAAAACATTGCTAGAATGAATAGAGAATTGATGAAAGCAAGTATTAAGTAAAGCATCATTTTTTTTAAGATAATTAACAAAAACCTAAGTTTATGCTTAGGTTTTTTTATTAGCTTTGGGTTTCTAATAAAAGCAAATGAACTTAAAAACCTTATCCCTCTTTTTTGTTCTTTTACAAACGTTTTCATGTAAAGGACAAACAGAAACCACTACAGAACAATCTTTACAAGAGGTTGAAGTTAAATCACAATTATTTGATGCAGATGCCCTTTTAGAACGCGTTAGATTTCTATCATTAGACTCTTTAGAAGGCAGACGAACAGGTGAAAAAGGTGGACTCATTGCAAGAGATTACGTCGTGAGGCAATTCAAAAAGAATGGTATTTCACCTTTACTAAGCGAGTACACACAACCATTTAGTTTTGAAGGTCGTCGGGACAAAAAAACCTATGAAGGAGCAAATGTTTTAGGACTTATAAAAGGAACAGAACATCCAGAAAAACACATTGTTATATCAGCACATTACGATCATGTAGGTGTAAACAATGGTGAAATTTACAACGGAGCAGATGACGATGCGTCAGGCACAAGTGCTATTATTGCTATTGCAGAATATTTGAAGAATAATCCGCCAAAACATTCTGTTATTATTGCAGCTTTTGATGCCGAAGAAATGGGCTTACGTGGTGCCGCACATTTTTTAGAGGCTAATACAATACCTAAAGAACAAATTGCTTTAGATATTAATTTGGATATGGTTGGCAGAAATGACAATAACGAATTATATGTTGTTGGAACCAACTTATATACACAGTTGCAACCAGCAATTACAGATTTAGAACTGCCTGAAAACTTTAAATTATCCGTTGGACATGATGGGTTAGATGGTAAAGATAATTGGGTATCTTCATCAGATCATGGACCTTTTCACAGACAAGAAATTCCGTTTTTGTATTTTGGTGTTGAAGACCATAAAGACTATCATAAACCAACAGACGATTTTGAGTTTATTCAACCAGAGTTTTATACCAAAGCAGTAGCAGTTATAATTTCGGTATTAGAAAGAATTGATAAGATGAGGTTTTAGTTGTAAATTACCATCGTTGAAATCAAAAATTTACATACAATTATTGGATGAAGGAACTAAAGTTTGGAGACCGACAATTGGCTTGAAGCTCAAAGAAGATCTTTATAAAGTTCTTGAGACAAATGATTATAATCCTGAAAATGAAAATTGGAAATTGTTTAATTTTGAATTTCTTTTAAAATATCTGATTCATATACCACAAAGCCTGCATTAATATTAATATAACGATTTGGGTTTTTAATTTTTAAGAAAGCATCGTTAAACCAAATTTTTGCTTCTTCTATATTTCCTTTTTCTTTATGGGCCAATCCTAAATAATAGTAAGTTTCTGCTAGATCTTCATTAACAATTAATTGACTTTTTAAAGTTTTAATTGCTTCATCATATTGTTCGTTTAATACGTGCAGAATACCTAAAGAATAATAGTCTGTCAACCCAATATCGTCTTCAGATTTATAACTTTTTAAACAGTTAGCAATGGTTTCAATACCTTTTGCTAAATCACCTATTTTAGCATAAGACAAGCCTAAAAGAATTCGCATATCTTTTTCACCTCCAGGAGTTAATTCAAACATATAAGCCTTAGGCAAAGCGTAGTAAATTTCTAAATCTTTTATGCACATTTTATAATTTCTGTTTTGAAAATACCAATATGCTCTATAGCACAAATATGATCTAGCGTCTAATTCTACAGCTTTATTTAGTAATTTAAATCCTTCAATTACCAAACCTCTTTTTAAATATGCAACAGATTTTTCAAAATAAGCCCATGCATAATTTGGGTTTAATTTAATGATGGAATCAAAAAGAATTTGAGATTCACGACTTCCTTGTTTAAACTCGTTTGAAGCTTGAGCAAGTCGGCAAGCTTTACGTTCATTGCTTCCTTCAGGATACATTAAACAATTTCCCTGACTATGAGTTATTGATGCATAAAGTGCCAAAACGACAATAATTGTTTTTCTCATGATCTTATAATATTTCCATTTTCTATCTTAACAATTATATTAGTGTAACCATCATAATCCTTACCTTCATAAATAGGATGATTCCATTTTTGCAACGCTTTAAGAATATCAATTATATCATTTTCCAATAGTTTAGGACAAGTTGTTTCTTCAAAATCAGGATTGACAATTTCCCATCTAAAGCGTCCAGTTTCATCATTACAGTTTACAGCAAAACGGACAATAAAATAACCGTTGAATGCTTTGTATTCCGGTTTAATTTTATATTGAGCAATAATATCATCCTCTAAACTTCTTGTGCCTCCACTATATTTCACATAAGCTCTTTTGTGCAAAACATTAGAAGTGTCACAAAAATTAAAATTTGGATTATCAAGTTCAGAATTGAAAGTTGTATCACCAATATCTGCTAGATATTTTAAATTAGATTCATCACTAGTCTGGCAATTCACCAACATTAGCGATATTATAACAATAAAAACAATAATCATTTGGTGTTTCATTTCAATAACAAGTTATTTAGTTAGGAGTTCTATATCTGCAACCATTTTCTTTGCATTCTCGTCATTGGGTTTTAAACTTAATACTTTATAATAGCTTTTCAAAGCTTCAGTATAGTTTTTAGCTTCAAAATAAGCTTCACCCAAACTGTCGTAAACATTGTCCTTGTATGGAAATAGTTTGGTGTTTAAATCAAAAATGTAAATAGCTTCGTCATACTTTTTTGCTCTTAATTTGACATATCCAAAAGTGTTTAACTCTCTACTGCCTTTTACAAATTCTGAAAGCCTAGAAACAAGTTCAGTTTCCATATTACTTAAAGTGTTTAAGTCATTTTGCATTAATAAACCACCAAGATAATTGGCAGCATCATAATTTGGAGTGTATTTATGCTCTACAATTATATTGTAAATATCGCGTTCAAAAGTTTCTTTTGGATACTCAACAATTCGGTTCACTTCTTTTCCATTCTTATAAAAGATGAACGTTGGCACTCTGTGAATGTTCAACCCTTTTTCTTCACCATTTGGGCTTTGTTTATAAGCTTCAGTTGTTCTATCTAAAGCAATTACTTCAATTTGATCTTCTGGGAATTTTATGGCATCCATCACTTTATAAAACCGAGGTACTTCGCGCTTACTATCCCCACACCAAGTGCCTAAAAATATTTTAATTTGGTAATTATTAAGTGAATCTTTAACCATTTTTACAAGGGATTTATTCACTATATAATCGTCATAGTTTTTACTATACCACGTATTAAAACTATTTGTGGTTAACCCTTTTCGATTTATTTTCCCGAGTAATTTTTCATTACCTTTTTCATCAACCTCAAGATGATTGTAGGTTTGTGAATTAGTAGTATGGGAGAGGCAAAAAAGGAGACTTATAATCATAGCAGCTCGTTTCATAATTTTTAAAATTTTGTTGTCTCAAACCTAGCCTGATTCTTTAGTATTCAGAATTATTTTGGACACAATGCCATCTTATTCATGCAATAAAACATTATAGATAAACAAACAACTGAAATGACGTTTGTCAATACAAAATAGGTTTTCGTACATAATTTTTGAGGGTTTCCATTATTCTATATACTTTTCAAAGCATAATGACACAGTTGAGTAGACATATTTCCAAGATTTTAGTTCATGTTCTTTTTTGGGCTTTGTTCATTTTTGCTTCCTTGTTTGTATTTTCAAATTTTTATTGGAGAGAAAATCCGTTTTTGCAATACCTCTTTATTCTAGTTGTCATTGTCTATGTAAATAATTTTGTATTGCTACCTTTTTTCGTGAAGAAAAAGCTGTATGTACTTTACATTTTTGTATTTGCGATTATTTCAGTATTAGCTACAATGCTTTATTGT